>CAZFDX010000303.1:0-2849 GCA_964518325.1 uncultured Alcaligenaceae bacterium
AAACTTTAGCATCGGTTTGCTTACTCAGGGAACGCACACTGCCATCAACGTAACCAACAAGCAATACCGAATAGGGAGATTGAGGTATCGTCGGATCAGCATCCTTTAATTTCGGTTTGATTTGAAATGTTTTATTTGGAACAGAACCAATCGAATACGGAAAACCTTGTTCGTAATATGTTACGGGATAAACATCATCAAGTGTATTATAATAACCTCCGGGAAACATACCTTCTAACTCACGATACCCTTCATATCCCGGCTCGTTATCTGCATAGGTAGGCCTTCTAGGACTCACTTGCGAACCTGTTGAGAACAGAAATGTCCAACACCAATCATAATAAATATCTTGACATGAAATGTAATGTTGCGTTAACATAATTATGTTTGATGTTCCATCTGGAAAATCTGTCTCAATTTTTGGTTTACACAATTTGGCAGCATAATAATTTACCGCATAACTCGTGATACGATTTTTCTTATTTGCCATCATTTTTGAATAACTCGGATCATTACGATCCAAATAAAGTTTAGGCGTAAATCCTTTGAATGGAATATATTGATTGATGTCTCCGTAACCTAGATCATCTAAAATGGCTACGAATAAAAATGTATCAGCTGTACAACCTTCCACAGCAGAAGGCATTTCTCCCCCCCGATTGGTTGACCAATTGTGAACAGCTAAGCTGATTTGTTTGATATTGTTTTGGCTCTCGAACCGATAGGCTGTCTCACGGACCTTCTGAATTGCTGGTAACAGCAAGCCCAACAGTGTAGCAATCACTCCAATAACAACCAACAACTCTAATAGGGTAAACCCATTCGGTCGAGGTTGTGCATCCATGCGGTACATACTCCTTCTCCTTTCTTAAATAGTTGAGTCCTAGAAAATTGTTTGAATTTTATTTTGGGGGAGGATCCATAATGAAATCAATTGTCTCAGACACTTGTTTTGTTTTTCCATCTTTTATTGTTTGTAAAATGATTCGAAATTCATGTTTGCCAGGTTCGATATTCTTATCAGTCTGCCATTTGTCTGGAAGCAATGGAGGACCGAATAGTATTTTTGCTTCTTTTACTTTTTCATAATCATATTTTCCGGTTTTAGGATCAAATGGAGCTATTCCTGCAAAAAATTTATCAAAGACCTCATCGGGTGCAATGAAATAGTCTCCACTTGCGTGATAGTTTCCTGTTTTTGGATCGGGTAGACTCTTCTTAATCAAAATTTTTGTTACTACTGGAGGAGCTTGTGTAAATGACAAACTTGTCATGATGAATAACAGTGAGAAAGCTCCGAGTAATTTGAGCCGCATCTGAGGCACCTCCTTTATCTGAGGCACCTCCTTTAATTAAATTGAAGTTTAAGAGATAGAATTTTTCATGTCAATCCCTATTCCCCAAAAATTTGGGATGCAAATCGATAGCACATTCTCATGACTTGGCTGACCGTCGAAGTGAAGGGGCTTGTTGTTATTTTGGAAATTCTCGACTTGGTGAGGGCTATCGTCTTATCTTTATTGCACTCAAGAAATGGCTGTAGTGTCGTCACACCAAAAATTCACTCGGCTAACTAACCGATGGCATTCTGCTTCATAATTGTCTCGAAGTAGCTCGGCTTGCTGTTCCGTGACTAACTCAAACGTGACCGGATCGTTCGGGCGAAGTTGTCCCAGACGATCCCAATCGGCCGAGATGACGTGCAACGGTTTATGATACCCCCCAATCGTCTGTCCTTCGACGCCGAGAATCACTAATTGGCCATCCGCCGTGATTTGTACCGCTCCGGTGTGAACGGGTTCCGAAACCAACTGCTCTTCGGGCACAGGAATTTCAGGGCCTTTCAATCGAATCCCCATTCGGTTTCCCAAAGGGGATACGGTATAAGTTTGATTGATGATTTTCGGAATATCAAAGTGGTGTGCCTGTGGTCCTCGGATCACTCGAAGGGATTGAGCGCGTGCAGGAAATATCGATGGCGATAACCAACGGGTGGGGCAGTGGGATTCTTCACAATCAAGCCCCCCCCCTGCAACGATTGGCGCAAAGGCACTTTGACTATTCAGAATACTCGGACTACGAAATCCCTTCGCCACGGCCAAGTAACATCGGGCGCCGCGGGTTGTTCCGCGAATATCGAGAATCTCCCCTTTTCTCAGAGTCCCTGCCGATTGATAGGGAATAGGGCGTTCGTCAATGAACAGGGAAAATGTTCCGCCCACGCAAGCAAAGCCTGTATCGTGTAATGCTAACAATCGGGGGCCAGAAAGAGAAATTTCTAAACACGCTAAGGGTCGCGGGTTCCCAACAAGGGCATTCGCCAAGCGAAAAGAAAGCCGGTCGGCAGGACCACTTTCGGGCAAGCCCCACCGACGATGATAAGGCCGACCTTCATCGACCAAAATGGAATAGGTTCCGGCACTTTTCACCAACAGGCTCATAAAAAGGCTCGAATTGTTATTACTTGATTTTGCAATTCCCGTCGGAGTTGGTTGGCAAAGGTTACCGCTTCGGGATGATCCCCATGAATGCAAATTGTTTGCACCCCTTGTGCGATGAGTTTCCGCACTTGTGCCAGAGATTCTTCCAGCGAATGAATGAGGGCATGAGGTTGATCCCGAGGGACGAGTTGACCATCATCGGTATAGGCCCGATCGGCGTATCCCTCTGCAATGAAGCGAACCCGATTTTCACACTGGCTTTGGAGCAAACTGTTGGGCAACCCGACGAGTGCCCATTGATATTTTTCGGCCACCTCAATCAGAACTTGGGCCGTGGGAGCAGCCTGATGGGCCAAATGAAAAAGCCCCCCATGGGGTTTGAGATACCGCACACGCAGCCCGTAGGAT
>CAZFDX010000304.1:0-1910 GCA_964518325.1 uncultured Alcaligenaceae bacterium
CCAATCAAGGTTGATTCCGACCCCAATCAAGGTCGATTCCGCTAGAGCCAGTCCCTATAGGGTGGAGCCGTTGCCAACTGGCTGAAATGATGCACTTTCCCGCCGACGATACGGCATCCGACTCGCTATGCCAATCTCGGAACCGCTCTAAAACTGGTACAATACGCCAATCTCAGAAACGCTCTAAAACTGGTACAAGGGTTGATATTTGCCTTGGAGATACTCAATAAATGCACGCGACTGAGGGGCTTCCCCCACGGCCTTTTCGATCAGTCGATCCGCAGTGTAACGCTTCCCATGAATATGAATTTTCTCCCGCAGCCATTCCCGCAACGGCACAAAATCGCCTTGTAAGATCAACTCATTCAAGTTAACGATCTGTTGTTGGGCAGCATTCATCAATTGTGCCGAATACAGATTCCCCAAAGTATACGTCGGGAAATAGCCGATCCCCCCCATGCTCCAGTGAATATCTTGCAAGCAACCCAATTTATCATCCGGTGGGGTAATACCAAACAGCTGGGTAAAGCGATCCTTCCACACTTGCGGTAAATCCTTCACGGCTAAATCACCCGACAAAAGCGCTAACTCCAATTCAAAACGAAGGATAATGTGCAAGTTATAGGTCGCTTCATCGGCCTCGACACGAATGAAAGAGGGCTTCACTACGTTGATGGCAAAATAAAAATCATCTAAACGAACATCCGCAAGAACCGGAGAAAAATGGGATTGTGCTTTCGGGAAAAGCATCTGCCAATAGCGATGACTGCGACCCACTTGATTTTCCCAAAAACGAGATTGCGACTCGTGAATCCCCAACGAGCAAGCCGAACCACAAGGAAGCCCAAACTGTTCTGCCAGTAAACCTTGTTCATATAGGCCATGCCCTGCTTCGTGCAGCACACCGAAAAACGATTCGTTGAAAAAATTCGCGTTATATCGGGTGGTAATGCGACAATCGCCCGGCCCGATCCCCGTGCAAAACGGGTGCGCCGTGACATCTAATCGGCCTGCTTCAAAATCGAAGCCAATTTGTCGGGCGGCCTGTTCCGCAAAAGATTTCTGTAACTCAATGGGGTATGGGCGATGCAAAATTTCTCCTTGGGGCTTGTGTTTCGAGTTTTGAATCGCTTGGATAATCGGCACCAGATTTTGGGCCAACTCGGCAAACATCTGTTTCAAGCGTGCTGCCGTCATTCCAGGCTCGTATTCATCGAGTAGGGCATCGTAGCGATGCTCGGTATAGCCCACGCTTTCGGCCTCTTCCCGCTTCAGGTTCAACACTTGCTCAAGCCAAGGTTGAAATAATGAAAAATCGTTTTTCTCGCGCGCATTACGCCATTCCCCTTGGGCCAAGGTCGTGACGCGAGCCATTTCGGCCACCAGTCGGCTGGGAATTTTGGTCGCACGATTGTAAGAACGTCGCAATTCTCGAATGTTGGCAGCGGGAATCGAATCAGGATCACTGAGTAAATCCGAACCTTCGAGGGCACTTAAAGCTTCGCCAATTTCGGGGGCCGTGAATTGTTCGTGACACATCTGGGCCAGCAAACTCACTTGCTCACCACGGAAGGCCCCCCCCTTGGGCGGCATATAGGTTTGTTCATCCCAACCTAATACAGCTGCACAGGACCCCAGAACGGAAATTTCTCGGAGTTTTCGCGTGAGATTTTGATAGGTTTCGGTCGCATTCATTTTTTCTTCTCTACTCAAGGTTGTGGCAAGCTCGATTGTGCCTGACGTTTCGCTTCGGTCCGATTCACATAAAGAACGGTTGTCAGATCACCGGTCACGTTGACCATCGTTCGGCTCATATCCAAGATACGGTCGATTCCCAATACAAGGGCAATTCGCTCCGGTGGAATGTTGTACTGCGCTAGGATCACACCAATCAGCGGCAACGACCCGCC
>CAZFDX010000305.1:0-4215 GCA_964518325.1 uncultured Alcaligenaceae bacterium
TCCGTGGGAAGACGGGCCAAGGCAGTATGTCCAAGGTATTCCATGCCTATGATAAAAAACTCGGCCGCATGGTTTGCCTCAAAATTATGGACAAGGCCAAAACCGAGCAGTTTGAAAATCGCTTCAAAGCGCAAGGTTTGAAAAAACCCTCGGAAGGCGAAATTTGCATGTCCCTTCGTCACGAGAACCTCGTGCAAACCTACGAGCATGGCCTCACCACCAAAGGCGAACCTTATTTGGTTATGGAATGGATCGAGGGGGTTGGCCTGAACTATTTGGTGGAAACCAAGAACAAACAACTCGATGGCAATCGTGTCGATTATTTCTCGCAACTCTGTTTAGCGATTGAATATCTTCATAGCCAAAAATTCCTCCATCGGGACCTTTGCCCGCGAAATGTGATGGTCAACAATGAAGGAAAAGTCAAGCTCATCGACTTCGGGCTAACCGTCCCCTACACTCCCGAGTTTTGCCGTCCGGGCAACCGCACAGGAACCGCCGATTACTTGGCCCCCGAAATCATCAAGCGATCCAGCACCGATCATCGGGTCGATATTTTTGCATTAGGGGTGACCGGTTACGAAATTTTTACCGGTCAACTTCCTTGGGAGCGATCTCTCACTTCCGAAGAGACCCTACGAAGACACTTAAACACCCCGCCTCGACGCCCCAAAGACCTGAACCCCGATTTGGACGACGATATTTGCGCCATCCTCGAACGGTGCATTGCCAAAGAGGCCACCGCACGGTTTCCCAGTGCAGCGAGTGTCCGACAGGCATTAGAAAATCTTGATCGGACCGATTATTGATATAATAATATCAGTGAATCACCTTTAACCTTTCAGGAGTATAACCATGAGCATCGTTCGTGTTGGACTTGCCGAAACCCCCGGTTACGCCGAAGGTTACGAAGCCATTTTCGGCAAAAAAGAACCCAAGAAAAAAGACGAAACCCCCAAGGCCGAATCGGCTGCAACCACTTCGACCCCGTCTGCAACAGAAGAAAAGAAAGCCACCGAAACCAAAGAGTGAGCCTATGCCCCTATACGTCTATCAAGTGATTGAAGCAGATGGCAGCGAAGGGGAGGTATTCGAGATTCTCCAAGGAATTTCCGATCCTCCCCTAACGGTTCACCCCGTGAATGGGAAGCCGGTTCGGCAATTGCTTTCGGCACCAAATGTGGTGAAACGCTACGCTTCGGGGAACCTCAGTAACGAAAAGCTCAGTTCACTGGGCTTTACGAAGTACGAAAAGGCCGGCGACGGCTACTACGAAAAGAAAGCCGGCAGCGGCCCCGATGTTATCAAAGGCTAATCCCCTTCCTATTTCTCCCGTTCAATTTCTGGACATCCAAAACATTTAGGAGGAATGAACGAACAAGGTGGATGAACCAGATCATCCCTGTGGTCGAGAGAATCTCGACCGATCAATCCCTTTGGAGGAACGAACACAGAGGAGGGGTGAACAGGGTGGAGGAATGAACAAGGTAGATGAAGGGAATATGGCCCCAGTCGATTCCTTCCATTCATTCATCAACCGGTTGCCCTTATCCAACAATTTTTGAAATGGAAGCTTTCGACTTCAAGAGAGGTGATTGATTGATTAGCTCTTTTTCGGCGGAGGGGGGGGGGCAACGAGAGCTTTGAGCTTCTCGACTTCGGCCTTGGCGGCATTTAATTCCGCAGCGGCTTTATCCAACGCAGCCTTGGCGGCATTCGCTGCTTCTTGAGCCGCCTTCAGGTTGGCGGCACGCGGAGCATGAATTTCTGCTGCGAGTTTCGCCGCTGCGGCCGTTTCGTTGGCATTATTCTGTGCCGGTCCGAAAGCGGCGTTCGCCTGATTCAAGGCCGTTTGAGCATCGGTGACCATTTTTTGCACAGCAGTGAACTCGGCGGTGGCTTTATCGGCTTCGGCCTTAGCGGTGTTGGCTGCTGCCTGTAGGTCGGCATTCGTGTTATTGGCATCGGCAGCGGCTTTGATCTTGGCATACGCTTCCATCAGGGCTTTGGCTTTCACGTCCGCAGCCATCAGCTTAGCTTGCAACGGGGGAAGAGCCGCACTCGCTTGATCGACCTTCGCCTTGAGCGGGGGAAGGGCATCGGCCGCTTGTTTCGCCAAGTTGCCGCTATCGGTCGCGAGCCGGCGGGCCGGTGCTTCCTCCGCAGCCGCTTGTTGAACTTTCGCGTTGGCTGCATTGAAAGCCGCGTTGGCTGCATCGAATACCATTTGCTTGGCCGTCATTGTTTTCGTGGCGGCTTCCAGTTGCTGTTGCGGCGTTTGCGGATTCGTCCCTGCTTGGGCCAACAATTTCCCATCGGTCAGCGAGACCGTTTGCACCACACCCGTCCAATCACCTGCATAAACTCGGGATTGATCGTGAGAGAAGGCCGTTCGTAATGGAATATCTGCATGAGGAGCAAAGCTCTTTTGGATATTCCCGTTGGCGTCCCAAACTTTGGTCACTTTATCCCGTCCGGTGGTGACCAAGCGATTATCATGACCGAATTTCACCGCTTGAACCCCGCCCGAATGAGCCGAGATATTCTTAATCATGTTACCGTTTTCCATCTCCCATAATCGAACGGTCCCATCTTCGCTGGCCGAGGCAAGGACGTTGGAATCATCTCGCCAAGAAAGATCGGTAATCCCTGCCGTATGGCCTCGCAGATTGTAAAATTCTCGACCCGTGGCGGCTTCCCACACCATTAAGCCCCCCGAGCGATCGGAAGAGGCCAACAAAACCGCATCGGGACTGAATTCGATGCTATAAATCCAATCTGTATGTTTCTTGATTTCTCGAATCAACGAACCATCCTTGGTCGAATAAATGCGGAGCATTTTGTTAGGGCCACCAAGCGCGATCTGAGTTTGATCGGCAGAAATATCGGCAGCCAAAACGGCATCGGTTTCGTTTCCGACTTCGATGATTGGCTCACCGGTGAAAATATCCCAAACGACCACTTTGCCAGATAAGCCACCACGCCCCCCCCCCGCGAGGAGAAGCGAACCGTTCCGGCTAAATTTCAGCACATGCGGAGTCCCATGCGGGAAGGGCAACACGCCGAGAATTTCCATGGTTTCGCCGTGATACAGAATCACTTGCTTTTGGCCGCCAACCGCTAAAAGGGGTGCCCAAGGAGAAGCGGCCAAGGCAATGACGGCATTCGGTTTGTCCGTGACCACAACCGGTTTTTTCGGTAAGGCTCGTTCCGGCATGGGCATTTTGTCGGGCTTGCCCCGTTTCACCGAAAGAAGCGAAACGTCGGCCTTCGGTTTGACCGGTGCCGGTTTACTGCCTGAATTTTCCAAAGCACCTTGTTGAATCCAGTTGAAAACCACATCGATTTGATCTTTCGGGATCGGCCCCCCTTTGGGAGGCATATAAGGTTGCTCTTTGTGGGCGGTCAATCGCCACAAACGGGAGTTTTCGGCATCACCCGGTTTCACGCTCTCGCCCGATGCTCCACCTGCCATCAACGCTGTGTAGGTCGAAAGGTCTAATCCACCTTTGGCTTTATCACCTTGATGACAGCCGACACAATGCATTCGCATGATTGGCAGAACGTGTTGATCGTAATTCAGTTTCGTTTTAGGATCGATCTTGGGTTCGGCAGCAAGGACGGGAAAGGCCAAACCCAGTAGAGAAACGGGCAGCAGATAAATTGCTTTCATGGTAGGAAGGATCACCTCAGCAGTAATTCTTACTTAAACGGGCAAACCGTTCAATTGAGACTATTTTAACACCTTGTCCGGCTTCGGACTACCCAGAAACACCATTCTGACCGAGATTCCCCTCATCCAATCCTTAGGGTCCTCATAACAAGACAATCCCTTTCGTCCTTGTAAGGACACCGAGCTTCCAAGAGTTGAAACGAAAACTTTATCGGATGATGAATGATGGTTGCTTGTAGATGGCTGATGGTTGATCGATTATCCGATGATCGTTGGACATTGGGAACCAGAACGACAAAACGAGCCAGAACGAATCGTGACTAGAACAAATGAACGAGCCCGAACGTGATTGGAATCGGCAAGGGGATAATCCGAGCGCAGAGAATCGCTAGAGGGCAGCGGCAGGCCCATTGGTGGGGGGGGGGAAGGAACGATTAGCGGGAATGCCGAGTGAGAAAATGTCTGAGGCGGAAGTCGCGGGTGAAGCGTGAAATGAAAATATGGGGGTGTTTCAAGGCAAGGGTTTGCCCCCAGGGCCAAAA
>CAZFDX010000306.1:0-1862 GCA_964518325.1 uncultured Alcaligenaceae bacterium
GGAGTAGAAATATCGGGCGCATTTGGATTAACAATAGGAACCGCTCGAGTTCGGGCAGCTTGTTGAACAGCCTGAACTGGAGCTCCATTAGCTGTTCCGGCTACACCAACTCGACCGGGACCATTTCGAGCAGCAGCGGTCCGAGCGCCATTGGGAGCAGCTTGAGGACGGAGGGCTGCACAACGAACAAAACAATCTTGCATTTCTTGATTGCTGCTAAATTGTTGGGAACGGCATCGAGCTGTGCATTCATCGACCTGTTGAGTGCCATTCATGCTGCCATTACGAACACCATTCTGGGTTCCATTACGAACACCATTCTGGGTTCCATTACGAACACCATTCTGGGTTCCATTACGAACACCATTCATGCTGCCATTACGAACACCATTCTGCATACCTCCATTACGGGAACCGTTTTGTGCTCCGTTCTGAGCCCCGTTAGTGGATGATCGGGATGGTCGACTAATTTGAGAATTCATTCCATCGAATAGCTCAAAATCGGATTGACGCAGCGGATCACTGCGTTGAGATTGGGATTGACCACGTTGACCATTACCATTTTGATATGGAGTTCGAGACATTTGACCTTTATGGTATTAAAAAAAAATCCAAAAATTCCAAGCCCAAGCTTTAAATTTTAAACTCGCGATGAAGATTAATCTTGTCGATTTGGTTTCATCAAAACCAGAATGATGAACTGTTATTGGTGTTCCTTGCGACGTGGGTATATCGTCCTGTTATAGTGACATTACCATTCATACCTTTTATGATATGAGTGCCATTACCAGAACCCGTGAGTCTGACTTGTTGACGTCGAAACATCACTGATTGAGGTGCACCTTGAACTGACCGAGCCCATCCGCCTATTCCACTTTGTTGATCTTGTGGAATGGGTCCGATATCAGCAGGAGATGGTTCATCCTGATCAGACGGATTTACTGGTTGGACTGGTTCGATTTCTGGTGGTGTTATCGGAGGTACTGTCGGAGGCATGATTGAGGGAGGAGCAATAGGTGTACTATCGTTCGAGGCAGGATAAGTAACCACATGGAGTACGAAATGACCCATTATGGGTATGGGTTGGACGTTAGGACCATCAATCCCAGGAAACACATAAGGTTGTGAACTTGTCATTATTTCCGTAAAATATTTAGAAGGTTCGTTTTTAAACCAGAAAAAATCTGGAATGAATTTTAATTAGCGAGTCCACCAAGCTCCTTGAGTTAGATTCGTACTTTGATTGGACAATTGACTTAATCGTAAGACCAATTGACCATTTCGACTTTGTGTTGTTGCAGCTAAGTTGGCCGTTGGGGTAATAATATGCCAAATGACTTGATTGGGGACAACTTCGAGATCGGATGAAGTGGAAGTTTGAGCAACATTGGCATTGGGGTTTACAATCGGAGTGGCAGCCCGGAATAATTGAGAAGGAGCTCCATTTAAAGACGAACTTCCAACAATACCCGCTTGAGTTGGTCGGTTGGCAAAGACAAGTTGAGATGGTACCGTCAAACCCACAATGCTCGATGCTGGTACCACCAAATAGATCCAGCCAGATTGAATTGAATTTCCGACCGAAGGTAGAGTGTTGATCGAATTGTTAAGTGTACTCAAAACTAAAACTCGATCAGGTTGGAAAGTTAATCGAGTTGTCTGATTCTCAGTAGTATTCTGTCGGAGATCAGTTGAAGTTAACGGGACCCATACATATTGATCTGCGTTTAGAGGAGCAATATCACCGGGCGCCGAAAGAGCGTTTGTAAAACTTGAGACTGGTGGAATCAACCACCAAATTGCTCCTGGAATAGAAGTAGGTGGACTAGTTGGAGCCGTCGATGATGTAATTAAATCCGTAA
>CAZFDX010000307.1:0-2029 GCA_964518325.1 uncultured Alcaligenaceae bacterium
CTCGTTGTTGGGCGAGAGGCTCGCTCCCCCTGTTGATGACATGGGGCCGAGGATGGGTTTGTCTTGTTCAGGTCATGGAAATCTTTATTCAAAAAGGAGGAAGTAGGTATGTTTTCATTGTCTCCACGCAACCGAGAAAAAACTTCTGTGGTCCAACCGGGATCGGCTCGCATCGTTCGCCCAGAACTTTCCTTCTTCAGCTGGGTGGATGATATGTTCAATCAATGGGCCGAAAGTTTCTCGACCGATTTGCAAAACTTCCGCGATACGAGTCGAGATTACACCGAAAACGAATCGGCCATTACGATTCGGATCGATGCACCGGGCTTTGAGCCCAGCGATTTTAACATTGAAGTGAAAGAAAATGGTCTCCGAGTCACTGCAGAACGCAAAGTTCAAAAAGACGATAAGACCCACTACGTTGAACGAAAACTGACTCGGGTTTATGAACTGCCGGTTCCGGTGAACGCAGAAAAGGTCGAAGCATCGTACCGTAACGGTGTGCTGGAAATTCATCTGCCCAAGACCGAACAGCTCAAGTGGCGAAAAGTCGCCATCGCGGCCAACTAAAATTGGTCTTGGGAATCAACTTCAATCAAGCCAAGAGGGAAACCTTTACCCTCTTGGCTTTCTTTATTTCCGGACAAGCATTTGTTCACCTTTTGTAATCGCGTTTGAAGCATCGTGGTTGGGTTTCTGGCAGCGAAATCAGATTCCGAATTTTTCTAGGCCGACGGCGCTCAACCCCGCTTGAATCCCGATAGTTCTGCAGGCAACATCAATGGAGTTGAAATCCCGATGGTGGTTCATCGAGCATCGAATATCAAGCATTGAGTATCGAGCATTGAGTTTTGAAGATGGAGTATCGAGCATCGAGCATCGAGTATGGATGACGGATGATGGATGATGGAAATGGGAAATCAAACTTTATTGATGCCAGCGGTAGCCGGATTGGTATCGAGCCGGAACAAGGTCACTTTCCCATCCAGAGAACCCGAAGCAAAGAAATTTCCATCGGCTGTAATCGCAGTAGAAGTCGCTGCCGATTGACTCAGACGAAATTCTGCCACCCGCAGCGAAGTGGTAATATCCCATAAAAAGACTTGGCCACTTTCCCCAATCGAAAGCAGGTGCTTGCCATCGGGCAAGAATTTCACTCGCCGGATATTATCCGGATGACCAAAAAGGGGTACGGCCGTCCCCTGAGAGGGGGCTTTACTATCCCAAAGAACAATGCTCCGATCGAGGGAACCTGTGGCAATTTTAGTTCCATCGATACTGAAATCCGCACAGGTCACATGATCGTTATGCCCTGTAATCATGTGAAGCACACTGGCACCAAACCAACCCCACTTCCAAACGCGGACTTGGCGCCCCTCGCCACCGGACAAAAGATATTTGCCATCGGGTGACCAAGCCAAGCACCGAATCGCTTGGGTATGTCCTTTGAGAGTGTCGCGGGACCCCAGCGATTTTCCACGAACTTTCCAAGTGATAATAAAAGGTCCAATCGAAGCGGCGGCCCGATCTTGAGTTGGTGAAAAGGCCATGGCCGAACAACCATTGTTCGCAGCGAAGGTCCCCAAATCCGTAAGGGTGTTTGAGTTAAAATCCCAAGCCCAAAGTTGCGTGGCCCCGCGGTTAATCCCTGAGATCAACAGGAAATCGTTATTGGGCGAAAAAGCAAGGGCCGAGAACTCGGTATTTTTCGCAGGGAATTGGGCCATTTCTCGCGGTTGAGAACCGTTGAATTCCCAAACGCGAACCACCGAATCGACCCCCGCGCTGGCGACGATTCGGCCATCACTGGAGATCGCCACACCCCCGACCATCCCCGAATGGGCCACGATGGCACCATAAGTTCGGGTCTGCTGCAATTGAATTTTAGGGTTTGGGGAATTGGCAGGAGCGAGAGGTACCGTGGGAACAATCGGTTCCGATGCTCCTAACGTTGTTTGTTCCAAAGGAGTCAACGAAGGACCGATAACGGTTTTCGATTCTTTAGGTTCACCAGTTAGAGCAATTTGGC
>CAZFDX010000308.1:0-7411 GCA_964518325.1 uncultured Alcaligenaceae bacterium
ATACATCTTCCAGATCGATAAAGAAAAGGCCTCTTTAACGGGTATCTCAGCCGAGCAAATTTCCAATACCATTCGGATTGGCTTACAAGGGATGCAACCGGGTGAAGGAAATGTTCAGGATTTTCGAGCGGGTGCTGCTCATCTCCCGAGGGAATTGAATCCTTTAAGTATCGTCATGCAATTACCTTTGAAAGAACGGGGACGGCTTCACGATTTGCTTCGTTTAGGTGTGAAATCTCCTCGTGGAGAAATTATTCAAATCGGGGAACTCGGTCGTTTTGTCAAAGCTCCTGCAGAGCAAACCATTTATCATAAGAATTTGAGAAGGGTCGCTTATGTTTACGGGGATACAGCTGGTCGAACGCCTGGTGAAGCAATTATCGATCTGCTATTTCAAATTCGTGATAATCCCCCCCCCAATGGTTCGGAAGTTGTTTGGACCGGTGAGGGAGAGTGGAAAATTACCCTTGATGTATTCCGTGATTTAGGTCTGGCGTTTGGTGGTGCATTGCTACTGATTTACATCCTGATGGTTTACCAAACCAATAGCTATCTCATTCCGTTAGTGCAAATGGTTTCGATTCCGCTCACCATCATTGGCATCATGCCGGGCTTTTGGTTGTTGAACGAGGTCACTGCGAGTACAGTCGGGGGCTATGCGAATCCCGTCTACTTCACAGCTACAGCGATGATCGGGATGATTGCCTTGGCGGGAATTGCGGACCGAAATGCCATCCTGCTGCTCGATTTTATCCACCATGTTCAAGAACGCGGAAGCTCACTGAAAGAGGCTTTGATCGAGAGTGGGGCTGTGCGATTCCGGCCGATTTTACTCACGGCAGGGGCTGCAATGTTGGGTGCTTGGCCGATTACCCTTGATCCGGTTTTCAGTGGTTTAGCTTGGTCCTTGATTTTTGGTTTGACGGTATCGACTGCTTTCACCCTAATTCTCATTCCCGTGATCTATTGGATGATTTACAAGAATTCTGCAAGCCACGCCAAAAAGAATAACGACTCAACAAATGATTCTGCTCACTAATTGCTTTCCCTGATTTTTACTCCAATCATCTATTTCACGATTTTGAAGAACTCTTCAAAATGATCAGATTGTAGATTTCTTCACAATAATCAAATCGATTTATCATCTTGCCTATTGTGATTCCTATTAAAATAATTTAGAATTCTCATTGCTAGTTCATAATGAATGATTTTTAACTATGTTTCGTCGAACGGCCTTTACCCTTATTGAATTATTGGTAGTGATCGCGATCATTGCCATTTTGATTGGTTTATTACTCCCTGCGGTGCAAAAGGTTCGCAGTGCAGCGAATCGTGCCAAATGCAGTAATAACCTTAAACAAATTGGCATCGCACTTCATAACTATCATGAGTCGAATCAAGAGATTCCTCCACAAGGAGTATTCACAGTTGGGAATCCATTTTTTTCCTACTCGCCTCAGGCACGGATTCTTCCCTATCTAGAGCAAGGCAATCTTTATCAGTTTGTAGACTTAAATGCCTCCCATTCCTCTCAACCCACGGTCACTCAGCAGCGAATTGCAACCTATATTTGTCCGAGTGAGATTCGAGATCAACCGAACGTCGGCACACCTACCACTTACCCCCTGAACTATGGGACAAACGTTGGCACATGGTTAGCATTTGATCCAACCCGTAACCTTTATGGGGATGGGGCATTCGGTATTAATGCACGGTTAAATTTTGAAAGTATTTCTGACGGCTTATCGAACACCTTGGGTGTCTCTGAAGTGAAAGCCTACCAACCCGCATTACGCAACGGAGGTCAGCCCAACGGGCATGATGTCCCCCCCCCTAGTCACCCGTCACAAATAGCCCTTTTTGGCGGTGGTTTCGCCGAGAATTGGAGTCATGTTGCTTGGGTGAATGGTGAAGTACTTCAAACTGGTTTTACTACGACATTTCCCCCAAATACATTAATTCCATTCAGTATGGGGGGACGTATTTTCGACATTGATTTTACAGCCCAACGATTAGGTTTTTCCACCACATTGCAAACCTATTTGGTTGTGACTTCAAGAAGCTATCACAGTGGAGGCGTGAATTCTTTATTTTTCGATGGATCAGTTCGATTTATTCGGAACTCGATCAGCCAAGTAACTTGGCGAGCGATGGGCACACGCGCAGGCGGAGAAGTTTTTTTTGAAAATTAGAGATTTTAAGCCTCCTATCTGAGTTTCTTCGTCTTTGCTCACATCGAATGATTTAATCTCATTTGGCAATCGATGTGTTAAATAAAATTGGCTTCGGCATCGAGACTTAAATTAGCAAAATCCCCCTGTTTATATTTTTCAATGGCTAACGCTGCCATCGCGGCATTATCGGTACATAAATCGCGAGGGGGAATAAAAAGTTCAATTCCATATCTGTTGCATTCCTGAGTTAATAATTGCCGAAAAGCCTGATTGGCAATCACACCTCCTCCGACCGCAAGTCGATTGACTGCAAATTTCTTCACTGCTTGAATGGCCTTGCTGACCAAGACCTCTACGACGGCCTGTTGAAAACTCGCTGCGATATTGGCCCGAGTCGCCCCCGGACCAATCTTTTCACTCATTTTGGCATCTTGTCCTTGTGCGGTATACAGGACGGCGGTTTTAATGCCCGAAAAACTGAATTCTAAACGATCCTCCTTAAGAAATGTTCGGGGAAACTGGTAGGCATTGGGGTCCCCTTTTTGGGCCTCTTTTTCGAGGTTTGGCCCCCCCGGAAAGCCAAGTCCCAGAATCGCGGCCACTTTATCGAAGGCTTCACCGGCAGCATCATCCCGAGTGCCCCCCAGAAACTGAAATGTTAAGGGGTCTTGACAGTGAAATAATGCGGTATGCCCACCACTCACCACAAAACCGATGCAAGGATACATCGGCCTTGGGTCAGGGATTTGGCATGCATAGATATGCCCCAGAATATGATTCACGGCAATGAGAGGGACATTCAAAGCCAAGGAAAGTATTTTCGCGGCACTGACCCCCATCATCAGCGAACCCACCAAACCGGGCATATTGTGGACGACCACACACCCAATCTGTTCGAGCCGAATGTTTGCTTGCCGCAACGATTCATCGATGACCGGTAATAGATTGCGCAAATGGGCGCGCGAAGCAATTTCCGGTACGACGCCACCAAAGCGGGCATGCAGCTCTGTTTGGGAAGCCACAACATTCGATAATATCCGGCGATCGTCGGTAAAGACTGCGGCGGCTGTTTCATCGCAGGAGGATTCTAGAGCTAAGAAATACACGGGATTGGTCATAGTTCATTCATCGGCTCGAAAGGAAACTGCGCCAAATCATTCAGCCATGCTGCGGAAGAAGCATCCGATGGCATACGCCAATCCCCCCTAGGAGAAAGGCTGACCGAACCCACCTTTGGTCCATCCGGTAAACAGGATCGTTTGAATTGATTGTTAAAAAAGCGTTTGAGAAACATTTGTAACCATTTTCGAATTTCCTCCTCAGAATATTCCCGATCGAATCGAGTTTGTAATGCTAAATAGAGAATTTTCTGAGGGGAAGTACCGTACCTCATGAGATGGTACAAAAAGAAATCATGCAATTCATATGGTCCGACGATTGCCTCGGTGGATTGGATTTGGCCGGTATGATTGGTGGGTAACAATTCTGGCGAAATTTCTGTCGCGACAATATCTAGGAGAATCGATCGGACGGGTTCTTCAAACTGATTCTCCGCTGCCCAGCGGACAAGGAACTTGACCAATGTTTTTGGAATACTGACATTCGGGTTATACATGCTCATGTGGTCGGCATTGTAGGTACACCACCCCAAGGCTAACTCGCTGAGGTCACCCGTGCCAATCACAAAGCCACTATTCATCAATAAGTTGGTTCGTAGTCGAGCTTGGATATTTTCAAAAACCAAATCATTTAAGCGTTCTGGAGGAACATTTCGGAACTCTTCGCTCAGGCTTTCCACTGTATGGGATTCCAGCGGAATTCCAAAAGGGGAATGTCCCAAAGCTCGCATTTCCTCGAAGGCCATTGGGCGAATATCAATCGTCTTGTAGGGGGTTCGCAGCTTTTCCATCAGCAAGGTTGCATTATTTTTGGTCCGAGAACTGGTCCCGAAACCGGGCATCGTCAAAGCACCAATCCGCTCGCGGGGCCATCCCAATTGATCGAATGCTTTGCACAATACCAAAAGTGCCAACGTCGAATCTAATCCTCCCGAAACTCCAATCGCGACCTTCGGGGGGTTCACCGTTTCCAATCTTCTCACTAAAGCGGCTGTTTGAATTTGGAATATCTCCTCGCAGCGTTCTTGGAGTTGATGAGATTGCGACGGAACAAACGGGTGCGGATCGATAGAGCGAAATAATTTTCCGTAAGGCTTTCTCTTCGAGAATGAACAAGAAATGCGGCGGAACGATTGCTTCCCCCCTGCCCCCGAGTATAAAACCCCATCACCGAAACTCGTTGTTTGTGTTCTTTCAAAAATCAGATGCTCGACATCGACATCGGCATAAAGACAACTGGACTCGCGTTGAAAGCGTTTGCCCTCGGCCAATAAGGTCCCGTTCTCGGCGATCAAACAATGCCCCCCAAAAACCAAATCGGTGGAAGATTCCCCACTCCCCGCCGCAGCATAAACATAAGCGGCAATGCACCGAGCCGACTGATTCAGAACCAATTGCCGCCGATAGTTTGCTTTCGCAACCGTTTCGTTACTCGCCGAGAGATTCAGCAGAATATGGGCACCGTGTAAGGCCTGCACACAACTCGGCGGAATGGGCACCCATAAACCTTCGCAGATTTCCACACCAATGCCGACCCGTTCCTTCTCGGGATTAACAAACAGCAGATCGGTCCCAAAGGGGATATTTTGTCCCCAAAGGTTCACCGAGTTCGATTGTGCCGTTGCTGCCGGTGCGAAGAAACGAGCATCATAAAATTCCTTGTAATTCGGAAGATAAGATTTTGGTACGATTCCCAGAATGGTTCCTTTTTGAATGGCAACCGCACAATTAAAAATCTGATCGTCAACGACTAATGGAACCCCTACGAAAATCAGCCCAGAAAATAAGGTTCCCGATGCCGAGACCACGACCTTTAACGATTCCAAAACACTCGAAAGCAATGCCTGCTGAAAAAAGAGATCGTGACAGGTGTAACCGGTTAAAGAAAGTTCTGGAAAAACCAGAATGTCGGACTCGTTTTCCGAGGCTTGTTGCATGAGGTCTAACGTGACCCCTGCGTTGAAAGCTGGGTCAGCAAGTTTGAGTTTCGGGCAGGCTGCCGCCACTCGATAGAAGCCAAATGAAGACATGTTTTTCTCGAAGTATCCAAAATCTTAGGGGCATTCTAGAGAAATTGTCATTTTTCAAAAGATAAGATCGGGGCAGACGAGACGCTTTTATCTGTTGAGTTATTGGCAGACAAGACGCTTTCATCTTTTAAGTTGCTGAGGAACGAATTTCTTTCAACCGTCACAACTATCGCAAGCACATTACTCTCAACCGTCCAGACAATGGCAGGCTAGCAACTACTCGGAGCCGGAAGCCCCAAATCGCGGAAAAGCTGGGCATCGGCATCGCTATCGGGGTTCGGTGCGGTGAGGAGTTTTTCACCATAGAAAACCGAATCGGCCCCCGCGAGGAAACAGAGGATTTGAGTTTCCCGAGACATTTTATCGCGACCGGCACTTAATCGAACGCGGGCTTTCGGAAACGCAATCCGTGTTGTGGCAATCAGCCGAATTAATTCCAAGGAATCGACCGTCGGCGCCATTTGGAGGGGGGTTCCCTGTTGTGGCATCAGCACGTTGATTGGTACACTCTCGGGCGGAGTGTCCAAGTTCGCTAATTCGACCAGCATCATTAAACGATCTTCGACGGTTTCCCCCATCCCAATGATGCCGCCACTACAAACCGAGATGCCCGCTTTCGCAACCGCTTTGAGTGTTTGGATACGATCATCGAAAGTTCGGGTCGTGATAATCTCGGGATAAAATCGCCGAGAGGTATCAAGGTTATGGTTGTAGGCAGTTAGCCCCGCTTCTTTGAGGCGCAACGATTGTTCTTCGGTCAGCATCCCCAAGGTCACACAGGCTTCCATACCCAGTTGACGGACCTCGCGGACCATCTGCAAGACTTCATCGAACTGCGGACCATCCTTGGGAGACCGCCACGCTGCCCCCATACAAAAACGGGTTGCCCCCCGATCCCGAGCCTCCTTGGCACGGAGCTTCACCTCTTCGACGCTCATCAAAGGTTGGCGTTCTACAGGGGTATCGTAATGGGCCGACTGCGAGCAGTATTTGCAATCTTCGGGACATCCCCCCGTTTTGATACTCAAAAGGGCACAGCGTTGAATATCATTGGCCTGCCGATTGGCTTTATGCACCTCGGCCGCTTTGAGAATCAATTCCATCAACGGGAGATTATAAACCGATTGAAATTCAGCGAGAGTTTTCATAAATCCTTTCTAAATACTCTCGAAATAAAAAGCAAGATGAAGCCCCAGAGTCTCCAAAAGATCGCTAACAATCACCCACCGAAAAAATTCCCGCCCCCTATTATGAAACCACACGGACCTTGATGAAATCCACGACACTAGAGAGGCCTTTATAAAATCCGAAAAATCACACGGACTTTCATGAAATCCACAACACCACACAGACCTATATGAGCGAATCGATCATCAATCCAGACGAAATTTGGGATGCCGGTATGATGGGATGCGGAGAATTAGTCATGATCCTGAGAATTCGTCTGAATAATATGCGCCCCGGCGCCGTCTTGAAATTAACTGCACAAGATGAAGGTGCGATCGAGGACATTCCGGCTTGGTGCCGCATGACGGGCCATCAATTGATCGCACACAATCATCCAACTTATTGGATTCGTCGCAGGGGAGAATAAATATGGCTGGTAAATTCTGTGTTCAAATCAGTTCCGCTAAGGATAATCCAGATAAAGCTACGGTTGGCTTTGTCGTGGCCAACGCAGCGGCGGCCTCGGATAAGGAAACGATCGTTTTCTTGAGTATCGAAGGGGTTCGACTCGCAGTCAAAGGCTACGCCGATGATATTGCCGAGCCGGGCTTTTCCCCCCTGAAGGACCTCATGACGAACTTTGTGAATGCAGGCGGAAAAATTTATGTTTGCTCCCCCTGCTTCAAAAAACGTCAACTCGATGACAACAACCTCGTGGCAGGTGCCATAATTGTCGGGGGTGCGAAACTCGGCGAGTTCATGGGCGATTCGTGCCCCAGTGTAACCTACTAGAGTTTTCTTTGACCCCACCTTTTGTAGGTTCCTGCATGGACTGGACAACTCAACATCCTCAGCCCCCCAATGTTTCCTTTGATGGTGGCGATCTCACTTGCGGGAATGGTCTGCTTTTGCTGATCCGGAA
>CAZFDX010000309.1:0-6931 GCA_964518325.1 uncultured Alcaligenaceae bacterium
GGCACAGGCATTGCCCGACACTAAACCTCTTGAGGAAAAAGGAGATTTATCTCTGAAAATGGTGCAGGGCATCAATCAATATCTCACCCAAAAAACAAACGATGCCGTGACGCAGGTCAGGAATCAAGCCCCGCCGAAGGATCAGAATGAACGTCTCGCATGGCGCAAAGACCAAGTCGAAAAACTCACCGCTACGATTGGAGGTGTTTCTTATTTGATACCGGAAAAACGCGAGTTTCTTCACGATCTGCCCGAAAAGCTCCCGAAAGGAAAACCGCAAACTCGGTTGCTTCGCTGGCAGGTGTGGGAGCATCTGGAATGTGAAGGTGTCCTCCACGAAAACCCCGACGGCATGAAGTTGCAAGTGATGATCGTACCCGATGCGGGACAGACCCCTGCGATGCTTTTTGGCGTTGAGCGGGGGATGCCGGACGATCTTCAACTAGCGCGACAATTAGCCCCATTTGTCGAACGGATTTTCGTTCCGTTTGTTCTGGATCGAGACGACACATGGTCCAAAAACGATTCGATCAAACGATTCACCAATCAATCACATCGGGAATTTGTTTACCGAATGGCCTACGAAATGGGGATGCACCCGACGGGTATGGAAGTTTCCAAAATTCGTTCGGCACTGGGATGGATGAGTCGCTTCAGCAACAGCCCGATTCTGTTGATCGGAATCGGCGAAGGGGCCATCACCGCCACAATTGCCTCTGCTTTAGAAGAACCCGAGAAATCCCGAGTGGCTGCAACGGTTTCTTGCGGCTGGTTCGGCTGGGGCGATGATTTGCACAGGCAACCGATTGATCGCAACATGTGGGGGAATCTCTTGCATTTTGGAAGGGTGGGCTTAGGCCGATTGATTCTGCCACGCGGCTATATCGTTTCCACACAGGATGGCAACGTTTACGAGGGACCACGAAACAGAGAAGGGCGGCGCGGTGCCGCACCAGGCGCGATCCAACCTCTTACGAAAGAGGAGATATTAACCGATTTCAACATTCTCCAAA
Source organism: uncultured Alcaligenaceae bacterium (assembly GCA_964518325.1). Lineage (GTDB taxonomy): Bacteria > Planctomycetota > Planctomycetia > Gemmatales > Gemmataceae > SKW135. The sequence continues at coordinate 1,014 of CAZFDX010000309.1, forward strand.
AAGAATCGAACGACAAGGAAAAAAATCCCCCCCCCCTACGTTTGGTTGATGAGAATGACCCCCAACTTCGTGCTATATCACGATGGAAAGCCATCCGAAAATTCTTCCCCGATCTTCCCGAAAATTTTTCGGTAATGAATAATAACAAGCCAATACTCGATGAAAAAACGATCGAAATACTTCAAATACGAACACCGGAGATTCAAAAACGACAATTTGAAGGAATGGTGCAACAGGTTCAAAAAACGTGGCAAATCAGCGATCGAATCCGCGAACAATTTTGGGCCAAAGTCGATAAATCTTCACCGGAAAAATTCGATCAATCTTGTCAAGCAATGCGCGATTATTTCTGGCAAGAGATCATCGGTAAACTTCCGGAAGCAAAATCTCCGCTGAATCCCAAAACTCGCCTCATTTACGAGACAGATAACTGGACCGGCTATGAGGTGACCTTAGATTTATACGATTCGGTTTTTTGCTACGGAATTTTGTGGTTACCGAAAAATCTACAGAAAAACGAGAAACGCCCTGTGGTGGTGTGTCAACATGGATTAGAAGGTCGTCCGAGCGATGTTTGTAATCCCAAAGAAAAAACACGTTACTATAACTCCTTCGGGGCGCAACTCGCGGATCGAGGATACATCGTTTTTGCTCCTCAAAATCCGTACATCCACCAGAACCAGTTTCGCCAACTTCAACGCCAAGCCAATCCTTTGAAATTATCATTGTTTTCGTTCATCATTCGTCAACACGAACGAATTTTGGATTGGCTGACTACATTACCGAATGTCGATGCCGAGAGAATTGGCTTTTATGGGCTAAGCTATGGCGGCAAAACCGCAATGCGGGTACCTGCAGTGCTACCGAAATACAAAATTTCAATTTGTTCCGGCGATTTCAATGAATGGATCGGCAAAAATGTCTCCGTTGAATTACCAATGAGCTACATGTTCACTGGTGAATATGAAATGTTCGAATTCAACCTAGGCAAAACCTTCAATTATGCTGAGATGGCCTATTTGATTGCTCCTAGGCCTTTTATGGTTGAACGCGGGCACGATGATGGGGTAGGGATCGATGAGATGGTTGCTTCCGAATATGCTAAAGTCCGACGATTCTATACGAAACTCAAAATACCCCAACGGACCGAGATTGAATTTTTTGATGGCGGGCATGTGATTAACGGCAAAGGTACTTTTGAATTTATTGAGAAACACTTGGGAAAAGTGACGAAGTGAAAAAAGTATCAAAGGAATTCTATTCGATACCGGAGCAAGAAAGGCTCATATTTCAATAATAATTGTAATCAAAATTGCATAGATCATAAATAATCGAAGTGTTTGGAATCGACTACGAATAATCTGTTTTGTAATGAGATCGCTTTATAGAAATCATGCTGATACAGTTTGTTTGATAGGGGATCGATTGGCCAGTTTCCGAAATCGGGTTTTGGCTTGTGTGAAGAATAATTTTCCTAATCCTAGCCAACTTAATAAGCAAAAAGGGATCAAAATAAGACGAATAAATTCATTGTGATGAAACTCTGTATCGGGATATAATTCTTCAATAGTCAAAGTTGCGAGGACAGCAGGTTGAGAAAAACTTAATCCCACGTTGCCAATAAATTCGATCAATTTATATGAGCGTTGGATTTCTAATGGTATAAAGCAACATAATCCCAGTACAATGAAATAACCCCCTAACAAAAAAATTCCACTCATTAAGGCAACGAGTGTGGAATAAAGAGAGCTACGGAAGGATACAGAACAGAAAATACCCAACCAAGCAAAAACCCCTGCAAAACAGATCAATGCTCCACAGCTGAGGAGAAATCCCAAGGGGTGACTCCCACCCGCTGCCACACCGCATAACCAAATCAGGAAGACCCAAGCAAATCCCCATCTCATTCCGAGCAGACAGCCCCACCATTTTCCCCAAAGAATCTGATGAGATGAAAGAGGAGTCGATAACAGAACGTCTAAGGTTTGTCGATCTTTCTCGGTAGTAATCACACCCGATGCCCTTACTAAAATTCCCAGTAACAGCATGGTTGCTACAATTGCCCCCATGAATCGAGAATAGTTATTCATATCCTGCTGAAATATAAAAGTGATATTGTAAAATGAATTGTAACTGAATGGTGAATATTTATGATGCAATATCTGGTACAAATAGAAGTTGGTCAACATGATGCAGGGTATAAAACTTCCAATGAATGCTAACCAAATGATGAGTTGTATAACCCAACCAGATCGAATTCCTGTATCAATAAAAACTTCTTTCCATAGCACTGGGTTCTCACCCACCACTGGGCGTTTTGACCTCCAATAAGATTTGAGAAACGAAAAAAAGTTAGTGGCATTAGTTGAAAATTTTTTGAGATTCGACTCGATTTGAGTTTTATTATTTCCAAATGCCTGAGCTAGGGCAATTTCTCTCAAAAATTTCACCGCTAATGTCAGGCAGATTACAATGAAAGATAAATGGAATATCGCATAGAACTTGAGCCGATTTTGCCCTTGACTGGCTACAGCCATATTAGAACTTCCTGAAAAAATATCAGCTGTAGCCGTGAAGGGATTCCCCCACGCAAAGGATTCGAGAAAATCCTTCTGCGATACTGTATAGCCTAGAAATGTGATTTGAGGGATATTAGAAGACAAAGATTCTGCAATTACATAACTGATCGAACTTGTGATAATATAAAATAAAATGATCAGATAACTCAATAAAATGGCATCTCGACTGCGACGACACCACACTGAAGAGACAACACTAAGAGAAGCCAAACTGAAAATTGTAATTAACGTGGCAATCGTACTGAGGATCATTAAATCGGGATCAATTCCACCAAAGAATTGTAACATAGCCAAAATGGGAAGGCCTGCCAATACAAAGAAGATAACACCAAGAACACGAGACAAAAATTTACCAAATAAAATTTCTCGATCGTTCAAATCCGTTGTGAGAATAAATTCCAAAGTGCGTCTTTCTTTTTCGTCGCTAATACATCCAGCAATCGCCCCTGGAGTCACTACAAAAATGATTAGGGTTTGAGTCAAAATAAATACTGTGAAAAAATTTCGGGTCAAATCGGCAATATCATCGGGAGTGAATCGGAAAGATTCGTCACTCGTGGCACAAACCCATAGAAAAAATATGACGAGCAATATGGCATAGGCCATCCTGAACCAAATCCGTTTTGTTTTCCTTCCTGTTCGTAAGAGGTCGAACCAAAAAACGGGTCCCAAAAAACTCACTAGAAAGGAATGCCAAAATACCCCTATAAGCCCTATCCACAATCCGCAGTACACCACAAGCATCGCAGGGTCGAAACGAGATCGGATTGTCACGATGCCAATTGTACCCAAAACCAGAATCCCCAATCCTATCCAAAAGAATTGGCGATCTCGATTTCGGGTATTCTCTTTTACATTTGCCATACGAGAGAGCTGCCTAATCATAAGATACTTGTTTTAGATTTTAGATAAGTCTATCCCTAGGAAAAAGGCAGAGTTTCTAAGAGGCAGAAGGAACCAAAGGCTAAAGCAAAAGAGAATGTTAATTATCTTGTAGATAGATTGTAATGGTGTCGAGTGAGTCGCTCCTAATTTGAGTTGACTAGTTCTTACTTTTCAGGTCATTACGCTTTCCAAACGTCGGCGGCACGGATATGTAAAAATCCTAGTGCCTCGGCAGGTACCGCTTGCAGATCTTCCGAGAGATTATCTTGGGTCCTAGCCCAACTCGGAAAGAGGAATGTCCAAAGCATTCCTGTGAACAACCATCGCATGTGGAATCTCCTTATGGTGACAATGGTGAGCTTCTGAAAAGTGATTAAACCTTTCGTCTCACATCCACAAAAGCGTAAACTAATCAATGGTTGATCAAAATTCTGGATGAATTCATTGGGAAATTTGGAAATGTCCCACTATGGATAAGAGCATGAAAATGGTTTGGCCGATAAATTCCTCATCTTCTTCCCTTGCGGTGCTTGTCAGTGGTGGGCTGGATTCCGCTGTGATGCTCGGCGAAGCCACACAGCGTTGGGCCAAGGTTCATCCCCTATATGTTCGGACGGGATCGTATTGGGAAGAGGTGGAGCTGGGATATTTGAATCGGTTTTTGAAGAAAATCGCAACCCCTGTGCTACAACCTTTGCATTCGTTTGATGTCTCGGTAAGCGATGTTTACGGCACCCATTGGAGTCTTTCTGGGAAAGGTATCCCTGACGAAAATTCACCCGATGACGCGGTTTTTCTTCCCGGAAGGAATATCCTTTTGCTGGTGAAGGCTATGATTTGGTGTCACTTAAACGGGATACCCGATATTGTTATGGCAACACTCGAAGCCAATCCCTTTCCCGATGCAACCGATGAATTTTTCACCCTTTTTACGCGGTCGATTAATCTCGGGATTGGTTCTCAAGTGCAGGTTCATCGCCCTTATAGTGGCCTAAAAAAATATCAAGTGATCCAGCGCGGTGCCTTGTTCCCTTTGGAAGAAAGTTTTTCTTGCATTCAACCCGTACAAGGTCTTCACTGTGGCCGATGTAATAAATGTGCCGAACGACAACAAGCCTTTCGTCAAGCCCAAGTGGCTGATCCAACCCGATACGCAAGCCCGATCCCTTCTGAGGTTCAAACATGTTTGAAGTAACACGAGAATTTGAATTTTGTTTTGGTCACCGTCTGTGGAACTATAAAGGTAAATGCCACAATCTCCACGGGCACAACGGTAAGGCCTGCGTGACCCTACGCGGTGACAAACTCAATCAATTAGGAATGATTATCGACTTTGTTGAGATGAAACGAATCATCGCAACTTGGATCGATTCGACAATTGACCATACCTTGTTATTGTTCAAAGACGATCCTTTGGTGAAAACGCTCCAAGAAAATGGGGAGAAGGTACTTCCCCTCGACGTTAACCCCACCACCGAGAATATCGCCAAACTCATTTACGATTTTTGTGTGGAAAAGGGGCTACCTGTCGAGAAAGTAACCATGTGGGAAACGACCTACTCTTATGCAACGTACTTTGGTGGTGAAACCCCTTCGATCGTCGTGGAAGAGTAGTTTCGACTACCAGACGACTGCCGAAACCCCTTCGATTGTTGTGGAAGAGGAATAGGCGGATTATCCGAGGGCTTTTCGCAGTGCCTCGGCCTTGTCGGTTTTCTCCCAAGAAAATTGGGCCAACTCCCGTCCAAAATGACCGTGCCGAGCCGTTTCTTTGTAGATAGGTCGTCGAAGGTCTAAGGTCTCGATAATCCCTTTGGGGGTTAATTTGAAATGCTCGCGAATGAGTTCGACGAGTTTGCTTTCGGTGATTCCCTTTACGATGGTACCATTGGTGTTCACCCAGATATTCAACGGGTCGGGATAACCAATTGCATAGCTGAGTTGTACCTCACATTGACGGGCAAATCCTGCTTTCACGATATTCTTAGCGATATAACGGCACATGTAAGCGGCGGAGCGATCGACTTTGGTCGGGTCTTTTCCAGAAAAGGCCCCCCCCCCGTGACGACCGCGACCCCCGTAGGTATCCACAATAATTTTCCGTCCGGTTAAGCCACAATCTCCATGAGGTCCCCCCGTTAGGAAACACCCCGTGGGATTGATGTGGCAGGCAATATCGTTGGGTCCTAATTTGGGGGATTTTGTATTGGGAAGAATCATTACGAGATTCCCCTTCACAAGGTCGGGGCGGTCGGCCATCAACACGGGTTTGAGTAATTGGTCGATAATAATTTGTCGGGCTTCATCGGTAAAATATTCTAGCCCATCTTTCGTGGTCATCACGGAACGATCATGCTGCGTCGAGAGAACTACGGTATGGATGCGATTCGGAGACCCATCAGCGTTATATTCCACGGTCACTTGACTTTTGGCATCGGGACGCAACCAAGGGAG
>CAZFDX010000310.1:0-2115 GCA_964518325.1 uncultured Alcaligenaceae bacterium
GTGCCAATCACAATATGGGCTTTGAACTGTTTGCCATATTTTTCCCCAAGATCGAGACTTTCAGGGACTTCAGGATTCGGGGATTTCGTGACATTGGGGAATTGCCCATCGGGTGGCATTTGTTCCGTCACCGTGATTGTCTTGAACCCCAACGATTGCAAGGCTTCCAATGCCGTCATGGAACCGACCCCGTGCAGGGGGGTATAGACCACCGTTAATTCATCTTCACGCGGAGGAGTGGTCACACTTTGACGTTTACACAAATCGATATAAGCACGGTGAGGTTCTTCCGTCAAAAATCGAATGCGCCCCGATTTGATCCCGTCGTTCCAATCCATCAGGCGAATGTGCTGCACCTGATCGTCAAAATCACTCATCAACTGATCTTCTGGAGGAACCGGCTGCGCGCCCCGTTCATCGTAAAATTTCCCGCCATTATCATCGGGGGGATTATGGGAAGCCGAGACGTTCAGCCCCCCATAGGCTTTGAGATGGCGAATTGCAAAGGATAATTCAGGGGTCGCCAAGTAACGGTGACTATCCGCAGGCAAAATATGGGCGGTGATGTGATTGGCCGCATAAATTTTCGCAGCGTGCTGGGCAAACGCTTTGCTCGATAAACCCAACACCGGATTGGGAAGATCGGGATTATAAACTTTTCGATTATCTCGGAATTCACGCACATCGTAGGCCAAAACAACCGAAAGGTTCGCCTGTCCGGGAAAGCGTGCCTTGAGATATTCGCAATGTCCTTGAACGGACGCCCCCAAGGTCCACAGATTCATGCGATTCGGTCCAATCCCCACCGCCCCGCGACGGCCCCCCGTGCCGAACGGCAGAACCTGATAGAATTGGTCGAGCAGTTGCGCCCATTGTTGAGTGGCTATTTGCCATTCAATCTGGGGCCGGTAACCCGAAAGCGTTTCATCTGTCAGCCATTGGGAAAGGTATTCCAGCGCTTTCGTGCGATAGCTCGGGTCAACATTCACCGTTTCAAAACCCGCTTTAGCTTGATCGAGCAAGGTCATCAGTCTCTCTCCGAAGGTTTGGGGCTATCTTATGAAATTGGATACGTCGGAAACGAGATGAGAAATTTAACAAGCCAGACCCATCGGAAACGGGATGAGAAATTTAACAAGCCGGCCCGATCGGAAACGTGCCAAGGGATTGAGTGCAGGCTCGCTCGGCCAGATCGATCATGCGCACACTCTCGAATTCCCGTAAGAGTTTTTGCAGTCGTTTCCGCGCCGAGGATATTCCCACATAGGTTCGCCACTTCGAGAGTTTTTTCAAAGGGAGTTTGGGTTGATCGGGATCGAATTCCCAAGGATGGAAATACAACACGGCCGCCCCCAAGGGGTCCTGTGCCCGTTTTCGGGCCGCCCTTCGTAAAATTCCGCTGGGGAACAGGCGAAAATACCCCCCCCCTGCTGCGGGGAGATTGGTTCTTCCGACCCGCAGAGTCGCAGGGGGAAGCTCAAGAATTTTCGCGTTCGCCCCAATTGCCCAAAAAGGTTGGGTGGGCGCATCGGGGATACCATAACGATCGTGGCGGACCGGAAAAATCGAAGAATCGTAGTTAAATCCTTCGGCAACCAGCGCATCAATCGCCCAACTTGTTTCTCGCGTAATGCTGAATGTCGGTGCCCGATAACCCACGACCTTTTGGCCGGACACCTCTTCCAATGCCTGTTTGGCCAATCGTAAATCGTTCCGGAAACTTTCTGGGGTCAGGCGATGAATCCGCTCATGGGCCCAGCTATGGCAGGCAATTTCGTGCCCCGCTTGAGCAATCTCCCGAATCAAGTGCGGATGGGTTTGGGCGATCTGCCCCACGAAGAAAAAGGTAGCCTTGCCACCCGATTGTTCCACCGCTTCCACAAGCCAGCGGGTGCATTGTTTCATCCGCTGCGCATATTCCTGTTGAGTCTGTGCGGGGCAAGTCAACCCGAACGCCGCCTCGATTCGATAATGCTCCTCGACGTCGAAACTAAAGGCCACCTTTAGACGATTCCGCACCGAGGATTCACCGCTCGATTGGGCTTCCGGCATCAAAGAGGAAGAATTCATAGGCTATTCGGGGGATTGGCAGGTTAAAGGAGGTTCCATCATTTG
>CAZFDX010000311.1:0-9772 GCA_964518325.1 uncultured Alcaligenaceae bacterium
ACAAACACCCCTTTGAACCGTTTCGGCAATTACTTGTCGAAATTCCGGCAAGCCCCTGGAAGGGCAATATCGGGTCAATACCGCGTGAATCGCTTGCACGCCGGCTTCCAGAGCTTGCTTGGTCGTCGGAAAGGGACTATCACCAATTTGCAACTCGATCACATCTTTGCCAGATGCCTTGAGTTTCTTGGCCACTGCCAACACATCGAATGCCGTCTCTGTATTCAGTCCTGTTGCAAATGTGGAAGGATTCACACTCATACTATTCACTCGCCGAGAAGATTCCCGATATTACTAGATCAAACGATATTCAAAAAGAAATACCTATTCTTGCTTTTGTTTAAGAATACCTCTTCTTCCTTTTGTTGTAGAAGATTGCTAAGGAAATATAAGCTAAATCGAACACTTTACCTAAGCCACCGGACGAGTATAGGCGCAACAAGCCCTCGATCGCGGGGAGACAATTGCTATCCTGAACAGAGTCATCTTCAGAGGTTCACTATGTCCGATGTGGCAACACTGACGGGAAAAATTATCGCCAATATCGAAAAGGTCATTGTTGGGAAACGCCCACAAATAATCACGGCGCTGGCCGCGTATTTCTGTGAAGGGCATATCCTTCTGGAGGATGTACCCGGAGTGGCTAAAACGATGTTTGCGCGTGCTTTGGCGAAAAGTGTGGGTTGCACCTTCAAACGCTTGCAATGCACGCCCGACCTTCTTCCGACCGATGTGACCGGTGTTTCTGTGTTTAATCAGAAAAGTGGCGATTTTGAATTTCGCCCCGGTCCCGTTTTTGCTCAAACTCTGTTGGCGGACGAAATCAACCGTGCCACTCCCCGAGCGCAAGCGGCCCTCTTAGAAGCGATGGGGGAACGTCGCGTGACTGCAGATGGGCAAACTTATAACCTGAAAGCACCGTTTTTGGTCATCGCGACCCAAAACCCGATCGATCAAGAGGGGACCTTTCCCCTACCGGAAGCCCAATTGGACCGATTTCTGGTGAAACTGTCTTTGGGTTATCCGAACCTGTCTGACGAAGCCGATATGCTGCACCGCCTCCAGAAAAGTCACCCGATTGATGAATTGACTCCGGTCTGCAAGGCGGATGAAGTGCTTTCGGTTCAGGAACAAATTCGACAAGTTCATGTGGACGAAAAAATAATCGAATACATTTTGGGCATCACGCATGGAAGTCGCCAACATGAAGATGTGCTTCTCGGTGCAGGCCCCCGCGCTTCGATTGCCTTGTTTCGGATGTCTCAGGCTTTGGCAGCCATGGCAGGCCGCGATTTCTCACTTCCCGATGATGTGAAACGAACTGCACAGGCCATTCTCGGTCATCGGATTATTCTAAAGCCCGAAAGCCGCCTGAGAAAACGAACCACAGCGCAAGTGGTCAAAGAACTCTTGGTTGATACCCCCGTCCCTGTTCTCGAACGGGTACGCGCTACCCAGAAGGATTATTTCAATTAGGCGTATGAAAAGCGGTCTGCGCTACATAAAAGGAATGTTTTAATTAGGCCAGAATGTCGTTTTGTTGATGGGTTTTTCCTGCGAGATTTTGGGTCGATTCAGGCAGGCGAGCCGAGACATTTTCTTCCGGATTGGGTAACCATCCTTGGCCCTCTTCGCGAATGATTTTTTCCATCGCATCGATCCACATCGGATGGTCGTTCAAACATTTACATTGATGCAGGAGTTCCCCGCCGGCTTCCTGAAAATGTTCCAAGCTCTCGTGACCAATCTCATCAACCGTTTCTAGACAATCCGCCGTGAAACCCGGCAGAATGACAAAGACTTTTTTCACACCCGATTGAGCGAGCTTTTCGAGCTTATCGTCTGTGTAAGGTTTCAGCCATTCATCACGCCCAAACAGAGATTGATACGTTTGCGACCATTTAGAGCGTGGAAATTGCAGGCGTTGTTGTAAACCTCGGGTCGTTCGGACAACATGGGTGGCATAGGGGTCCCCCCGTTGAGCGTATTTTTGCGGAATCCCATGAAAGCTGTAGATAAAATGTTCTGGTGTCCAAGGAAGCGATTTCAGTTCTTCACGGACGACCGCAGCCACCGCATCCAGATAGCTTGGGTGATCGTAATAAGGCGGAACAACTCGAATCGCAGGCACTCGGCGTTCCTTCATCAGCGCTTGAAAAAGAACGTCGGTGGCCGAGGCCGTCGTCGTGGCGGAGTATTGCGGATACATCGGCATGACGATGATTCGATCTATCCCCATTTGAATCATTTCCCGAACCACACTTTTCACCGAGGGATTACCGACTTGCATACCAAATCGAACGGGGATATTCGGAAATCGCTGTTGAAGAAGTTCGGTCTGACGTTTCGTCCAGTACATCAGAGGCGAACCTTTTTCCTTGTCCCAAATTCGCGCATATTTCTCGGCAGAAGATTTAGGACGGGTGGGAAGAATGAACAGGTTCAGGATAAGCCACCAAAGCAAACGGGGCACTTCGATCACTCGGGGATCACTCAGAAACTGTCGGAGATAACGCTTCAGTGCGGGTTTGGTGGGTTCGTCCGGGGTACCTAATTGAACCAGTAAAATTCCTGTCATGGTGATTGTTCTTCTCAGTTGAGTTTGTTCATCTCATTTGTAGTTGTTGTCGCTCTTTCAAGCCAGAATCGAGGAGGAATTTCAATCAGAAAGCCCTCTGATGATTGATGCACCGAGTTTTCACGAAGCATCGGGGTAAAAACTCGGCCTCATCCATTCTGAAGACTCAGGGGCGGGATGCGCCGAAATTTCAAGGCGCATCGGTCCTTTCAGGCGGGGTCGATGCCTCGGAAGGATTCGCCTGTTCAATGCGATATTCCTCTCCCAGCCACCGACCGAGGTCGATCATTTTGCATCGGGGGGAACAAAAAGGATATTGGGGCCATTCAATAATCTGGCCACGCAATTCTTTGTCGCAGATTGGGCACTTGGGATAGGTTCTTTTCATCTCTTATCCTGAGAGGTCCTCGACGCAGTGGGGCGCCATCGGGGCTAAATCTTTGGATAGGTTCTTTTTATCACTTATTTTTAGAGGTCACGAACGAATCGATTGATTCTCAAATTCCTGAAAAAGGTAACATCGTCCCGTTATGGATACTGGTTGCTACCAAACCTGCGGAAACCCCATATTGCGAAAGCTGTTGCAAGTCTTGCCAAGTGCGAATCCCCCCCCCCGTCCAAATATCCCATTCTGGATGAAGGGCTTTCATCTGTTGACAGAGCGAATGCGTTGAAATACCTTGGGAGGTCCCTACTTGGGCGAGGTCTAAAACAAGAAGATTTCGCAGGCCGGTCGCAAAAACTTGCTCGGCAATCGCTATCGGGTCGTTAGGCCAAGCGGAGTTCGCCTTCGGTTGGAGCTGAACAAGGTCCAAGGAAAATCGAATTCGTGACCCTTCCGAAATGGAATCCTTGAAGAGTTCTTGAAGGTGAGCAGGACCCGTTAGCGATTCCAGCCCCAGAATCACATGGAAGCCCAAATCCAGCAGCCGACGAACTTGCTGCGGTTGTTGGATTCCCAAGTCGATCCAAATCGAGCAAGGCAGCCGAATGAGTTTCGCATAAAAATCCCAAGCGTATTGGGAATGGATGATGCCATCGAGATCAGCCACATAAATTTGTTCGGGGAGATAATCGCTCACAATTTGGGTGATGAGTTCAAATGGCCCCTGACAAGTCGAGTAACGGCTCACAACGGGTTGATATTCCGAACGATTCCCTGCCTTGGCATGAACAATTTGACCCCGATAAAGGTCAAAAACCGGAACGAGAGCAACATAAGGCCGATCCATGGGATTCTCCCCTAAATCAGAATGTTACTTATTCAAAGGAGCTTTTGGTTGGGCGAGGTCTTTGGGGTTTAGTAAATCCGGAAACGGATTGGCCCCTTTGGGAATCGTCGGATTGGGAAAATCCTTGGGAACTCCCCCACCCATTGGAGGATTGATTTGTACCGGCATCATGGGTGCATTTCCGAGTCCCACTGGAGCGGGGATGGGCATAGGTTGCGGTCGTGGCCAAAGTATGATTATGAAAAAAATGCAGCCCACCACAGTAAACAGAACGGTTAATCCCGCAGCCATAATCAATGGGACAGAGCTATTATTTTTTCTCGGAAGATCACCGGCATGAATGACCGGTAGGGACTCCACTTGTTTCGGAAAAGAGAGGGGGGCTGATCTCGGCTGTTCCCCCCCCCTATTGGTGGTGTTTTGATCCGCGAAACCGTATGCCTCACTCTCTTGGGAATGAGCCGAAGCGTGAGACGAATCCTCTGCGAAGTGAGGTGGCGAAGTTTGATTTTTTCGCGGAAGCGGAGGAGGTCCCCCCGATGAAGGCTCGTTCATGATGCGTTCCCAAGAGAATGAGAGAACAAAAAAGAATCAATGCGACGTCGGAACAGAATTAGTTATTTTTCTTAACGCCCACTTCGGCCAAGATTCGAGCAGCCTTGTTTCCATCCTCCACACTGTCGAAGGTAACAAAACCCACAAACTTGTTCCCCAAGGTGGTGAGAATCGAGCCATGAAGGTTAATCCCTGCCTCGGCCCAAGCATGTTTGAGTTTATGGGCCAAGCCAGCATCGTCGTCGCCTTCCAAGCGCATCACGACGGGATCGTTGACTTCGGTAAACCCTGCGGAACGGGCTGCTTTCTCACATTCCGCACCCACGATGGGGGCCACATAAACCAGTCCGATACCGGGCTTCGAGGGATGACGTTGAGTATAAACGTAATCTAACTCGACATTGGCCGCATCGAGGGCAGCCAATTTACCGGCGACTCCTCCGGGTTGATCGTTAACTTCGACAGCCCAGACATGAACGCGATCCATTTTGAAACTCATGTGAGACTCTCCAGAGGGGGTAAGTAGACAGGACTACAATGGGGATGATACCCGACAGAAAACGAACAGCAAGGGATTTTTTTCCCAGTTTCCTAAATCCCAAGCCTGAAAGAAAATCCTATTGTCAACCCCTGCAAAACTTGGGTAAGAACTACAAAAGGGAATTGGGGTTAAAGGAGGTTGAGATTTTGGATTTTTTCGGGACAAGAAAAAACTTCCCTCTCGACACTGGTTTAATCCTTTCCTAAAATCTTCTTTTTAATAGGGGAACTACGTTTAGAGGTGGGTATTTGTCATGGCACACAAGAAAGGTCAAGGCTCAGTTAAAAACGGTCGCGACTCGAACGCTCAACGTCGTGGGGTAAAAACCTTTGGTGGGCAATTCGTCACCGTTGGCAGCATTTTGGTCCGACAAGTCGGCACCAAGTTTCATCCCGGTCGGAATGTGAAACGCGCTTCGGACGACTCGCTTTTCGCTTTGGTCGATGGATATGTTGTTTTCGACCAATCCGGCCGACGAGTCAACGTCCTTCCCGAATTACCCGCTCCCTCTGCTAATTAAGACTGCTAGCTAACAACGCTGCTCATTAAAGGTCTGACAGGCTGAAAGTCTTACAGCTTATAAGTCTCACAGCCTAAAAGTCAAATAGCTTCAAGGTCCAACAGCTTCAAAGTCCAGCAACTCACACTCCCATATTTGATGGTCTGTTGAGCTTTTGCTGGGACCTTTGTTTGTGCTGTTCTTTCGGTTTCAAGTGATAATAAACAAGGTCATTCGATTGATACTCAAGCTCGGACCTTCGTTTCTGCGGTTCTTTCGATTACTTTTGCCCCATCTTTCTCTAAAATAACTCCGAAGATTTCTCTGGGGATTATTGTGAACATTAGACTGGTACTTTTCTTGTTTTTGACGATCACCACATTGGGAAGGGCGATCACCCCACCGGAACCGACCGAGGAAGAAAAAGCCCAATTTGGTTTGGGTATCCAACGAACCATGCGATTACTATCCAGCAGTACGGCTGAGAATCGCCACCCCGTCCGAATTCTGTTTTACGGGCAATCGATCATCAAACAGGATTGGTGGAAAAGTGTTGCTGCCGATTTACGGTTCCGGTTCCCTCATGCTGACCTGAAAATCGAAAATCGGGCGATTGGTGGATTTGATTCCACATGGATCGCGAAGACTGCCGAACACGATGTTTATCCGTTTTATCCCGATCTCATCATCATCCATGTTTACGGGGAACCCGAATCGTATGAACTTCTGTTAAAACATATTCGGGGACGCACCACCGCCGAAGTGTTGCTCCTGAACGATTTCCCCAAACGTCACCCAGCAGGCCCCGTCAGTAAAAGTGTGGATCGAGAAGCCTGGTGGGACCACGAAATGAACACGGTGCATCTACCGAAATTGGTCCAGAAGTATTCCTGCGGTTTGCTTGATGTCCGAACCCCTTGGGGGCGGTATTTAGATCAAACAGGCCTGAAGGCCTCGGATATGTTAACGGATGGGGTTCATCCCAACGAAATGGGGGAAGAACTTTTGGCGACCTTTCTCAAGCGGTATTTAATTGTTCGTAGCGAAGGGGAATCGCCCCTGTCTCAAGGGATGGTCAACGTCCACAAAACCCCATCTTGGGAGGGGAAAACTCTACGACTAGAATTTACGGGCAATCGCGTGGATATGAAAATCGGAGCGCTTCCCAAGGGAGGCAAGCTCATTGCTCGGATCGACGATAAAGAACCCGTTTCGTGCCCTGGATGTTTTGCGGCAACTCGTCCCCAACCGGAACCATGGAATGGCCCCATTTCCCTAGCCCGAGTGGATTTCGCAGGGCCACCGGTTGCAGAAGATTGGACCCTGACGATCACTTCTGTCGAGAGTAATGGGAAACATTTTAAGTTTAAGATAGAAGGTTCCGTTACCGGAAAAGATGGCGAAGGTTGGAGCGGCAAAGATTTTACTTCGGGATCACAACGTGTGTTCATCGGCAGTGAATCTTGGTTTCGGAATGAAAAAGCCGGAGCCATTCAAGTCGGTACCAAAATCACTTGGAGCGTGGTGAGCCTCGCCCGTGATGTCATCGAAAATACGTCGGAAAAACCCAGTTGGATCACCATTGCTCAGGGGCTTCCGGTAGGACCCCATGTTCTGACACTGACCTATGAAGGTGAAGGGTCTCCCCCCGTTGTGGAAGAGGTTTGGGGCTTCCAACCCCCTATCGAACTCAAACCCGATGTGCCGTGGTGGCCCTTGGCCGTCGCGGCGGCAGCCTTCTTTCTGTTAGTCGCTGCCATCTATGTTCGCATTCAAGTGCGAAAGGTCAACGCAGAGAAATTGCGAAAAAGTATGGCCACCGGTTGAAGCTCGCTTTGCTGTTTTCGAGCAGAAAAATCCCTCTTTCGCTCTTCCCGACCCCCATTGCTGTACCGTCAGCCGATCTAGTCATTTCTTGATGGGAACCCGATTCGGGACGTTTCCATTCTCAGAACGAGTTCCTAGACCAAAAGATGAAAGGTAATCCTCTTCAAAATCCTAGAACTTGTAACAAGGAATCTCTCCATGTCCGAACAAACAACTCGTCGCGATTTTCTCACGACAACGGCTGCAGCAGGGGCAGCACTGAGCTTAACTGGTGGGGTCTTCGGTGGAACCAGCGAAGCGGTGAAAGTCGGCATCGTAGGCTGCGGAGGTCGCGGAAGCGGTGCTGCCGAAAACATTCTTGATGCCGATCCGCAAGTGAAAATCGTCTCCTTTGGAGATGCCTTTGAATTCCGTGCCAAGGAGCTGCTCAAACGTCTCAAAGGCAACGCCAAATACAAAGATCGCATCCTCGCCACCGAAGATAGCACCTTCTCGGGTTTGGATGCCTACAAGAAAGTGATCGCTTCGGATTGCGATGTGGTTGTTCTGGCGACCCCTCCGGGTTTTCGTCCCCTTCACCTCGAAGAAGCCGTGAAGGCTGGCAAACATATCTTCACCGAAAAACCCGTTGCTGTGGATGTGGCGGGTATCAAAAAGGTGTTGGCCTTGGTTGAAGAAACCAAGAAGAAGAAATTAGGGGTCGTGGCAGGGACTCAACGTCGGCACCAAGCCCCGTACCTTGAGGTGATGAAGCGGGTCCATAATGGTGATATAGGTGAGATTCTCTCGGCTCGGGCTTATTGGAATGGGAACGCCATTTGGTTCCGCCCCCGCACGGAACTGGCGGCTCTGAAAATTCCGGATACCGATTTGAACTACCAACTTCATAACTGGTACCATTTCCTCTGGATGTGTGGGGATCACATCGTGGAACAGCACATCCATAACCTCGATGTGGTGAACTGGGCCATGAAAGATCAACATCCTATCAAGGCCACTGGGATGGGTGGCCGAACCATTCGACCCAGCACTAACCCCGAGGTCAATGGCCATATCTTCGATCATTTTGCCGTCGAATTTGAGTATAAGAACGGTCTCATTCTGAAAAGCTACTGTCGGCAAATCAACGGTTGCGCTTCTTCGATTTCCGAAGCCCTAGTGGGTACAAAAGGAAAGGTCCGCACCGATGATGGCTCCAAAGTCTTCCTCTTCAATGGCGAGCCGGTAGAAGCCAAGGGAAGAAACCCCTATGTGCAGGAACATATTGATCTCATCAAGAGTATCAAAGATGGGAACCCGCTCAACGAATTGGAAGCGGTAACCAATAGCACGATGACGGCCATCCTCGGACGAATGTCCACCTACACCGGTAAAACTCTGAACTGGGACGATGTCATGAAAAATATGGTTCAAGATACCTTCCCGAAAGAGTTCCCCGCAGACGGGAAACTTCCCGTTTCTCCGGTCCCTGTTCCCGGTTCTTACAAAATCTGATTAACAGGCCGCATCCTCATCCTTACATTTCTGGCTCAACCGTTTGTATTCTTGCATTCCCAATCGAAATCGATTGGTGAACCATCCTTAGCTCAATTCAAAATCGATTGGATCACATGCCCATGTCGCGGGTGATTGCCAACCATCTGACCCAAGGAAGTATCTCAATTCAAAATCGATTGGATCACATGCCCATGAACATCCGTGAGGCGACGATCGATTCCATTATGCCGTACTGTTAACTTCTCGTGATCGATCCCCAGCACATGAAGAACGGTTGCATACAGATCGTAGCAAGTGGTTTTATTCTTGACGGCAAGATAGGAAAACTCGTCGCTTTCCCCGTAGCTCACCCCCCCCTTAATCCCCGCACCGGCCAGCCATGTGACAAAGGTTCCTCCATTGTGATCGCGACCAGTTCCGCTTTGGGTAAAAGGCATGCGGCCAAATTCAGTCGTGAAAATCACAAGGGTATCCTCAAACATACCGCGAGCTTTCAAATCCGTTAGGAGGGCCGCAACGGGTTGATCGACTTGTTTGGCAATTGGGGGAAGCTCTTTAGGGATACTCCCATGATTATCCCAGTTATTGGCGGGTCCCCCTGCCCCGCTCCAGATTTGAATGAATCGGACCCCGCGTTCACAAAGTCGGCGAGCCAACAAACAATTCCTCGCAAAGCTCCCCTCGGCATGAGGACGTTCGATTCCATAGAGAGCTTGAATTTTGGCCGGCTCTCGATTCAGATCAAACGCCTCGGGGGCACTCAATTGCATTTTCGCGGCCAATTCGTAACTTTCGATTCTCGATTGTAACCGAGAATCCCCCTGCCGTGTTCGGGCATACTCGGAGTTGATTGCCTGTAATAATTTCAGACCCTCTTCGTTGGCTTCAGGGGTAATGAAACGAGTATTAGGATCGGCTTTGAGATCGGGGATCGGTGTGGGAGAAGAGGGATTCACTACAGTCCCTTGGTAGGTTGTGGGAAGGAAACCACAACTAAAATTACCCATGCCATTGTAAGGCAAACCACGAGAATCGGGCAGAAC
>CAZFDX010000312.1:0-2642 GCA_964518325.1 uncultured Alcaligenaceae bacterium
AATGAGAGATTATTGACTCGTTCGAGAATCTCCATCCCTGCGGTGTAGCGAGGGTTCACTTCCAACAACCACAATCGGCCGCTAAAATCTCGTAACAAATCCAGCCCGAATAACCCCCACAGGGAACCTTGTTGTGCAATGGTGCGGGCTAGGTTTTGGAGGGAATGTTGTACACTCTCCTTGAAAAAGATCGGCCCGATATTTCCACAATAATGGAACGGTTTCGGAGCGTGCAACCAATCGAAACCAATCAATTGTTGGGTCGCACCGAGAAAATGGACTTCGGTTTCTGTGGCCAAAAAACAGGCCGAGAGCGGTACCCCTTCAAGATGCTGTTGAAAATAAATTTCGGGGGAACAAGTATTGTGCTTCGGTAAGGCAAAACATACCCCTAGTCCCCCCGCACTCCGAAGCGATTTTTTTAACCATCGCCTTTCCGAAAATCCCGTAGGAAACGAGCGTGATAGAGCAGGGTATCGGATGGGAGAATCACTTAGCCAATTTTGAACCAGAAAAGGATCGCGAACACGTCTGAGCGATTCACTCGGGGTGCCCCAAGAGGGGCGTAATTGTTCCCATTGAGCAACGAGAGCGGGATAGTTTTCGATTCCCCCCGTAAAAATCCAAGGGGTCCCTTGTGGTGTGCTTTCTAAAAATGAGGTAAATCCCCGAGGATAATCCGCGAAGTCCAAGGTCTGGACTCGTTCAGCGAGTTCGAGCAAATCGGTATCACCAAACAGGTCCCCTGCAAAAACAGAGAACCCGCCATGCCGAGCCGAACGGCTCGCCGCACGGGTGCTGGCACCGAGAATCGTCAAATGGGCATTCAAGAAATCATTGACTCGGGATCAGTTCCAGAATAATGTCCAATTTCGATTTTAGTGAGATATTGATCTAACAATTTTAGCGAGGATTGACCACAGTATAGCCATTATTCCGAATGGTGTACGGGGTCGAACCACGCCCTTGGTTCTGCTGCACCGCAAGGGGATTTTCCTGAATTGGTGGCATGCTGGTGCGGGGCAGCGAAGGTTGGAACTGCGCGGGGTTCTGGGGAATCGCGGGCAAAGTGGTGCGAGGAAGCGATGGTTTATAAAAGTCCATAAAAGGATTTTTCGAGAACCCATCGATGTAGATAGGCCCTTGGGTTTTATTCGTCCACAAGCCGAATATATCGATATAGTTGACCACACGCCCGACGAACGTGGTTCCCGTCATTTCCTGTGCATGGCTGGCCTGAGGAAGCCCGAATACCAACACCATTGCTGCCAACCCGATGATCTTTTTCATGTGATCGAATTCCCTCCATGGTTCGCCAACCCCCGATCTCGGCTTGAGAAAGGAAGTTGAATTCATCATCGGCACGGATAACGGTCTCGGTTCGGGATCGCAAGAGATTCTGTAGCAGATTTGCTGAAATTTCCGGTGAAAACGGTCCGAAACTGTTGCGCAAATTTTGGGGCTTTACCGGATTATCGAGTCGATAGGTTTTACCCGATTTACTTCATTGGTGAATAGTCCGTAGCTTTCATAAAAACGCTTTCCACTTTGGCCACCAATGGGCCGTCTTTTTCGCTTTCGGTTTTGGCCTTGATCCATTCGGGGTCTTCCCGAAAGGCTTTCCAAGCCTTGTCGGCTGCTTCCTTACTGGGGTAGGCCAAAACGTAAATCATCTTTTCCTCGGCGGCTTTCTCATCGAGCGGGGACCAAAAGCCAACCAGTTCCATGCCGTGTTTCTTGAACAGTTTGCAAGTATGGTTCCGGAATCGCTCATGAAGGGCTTTCATTTTTCCCGGATGCGCGTAGTAGGTTCGGATTTCAAAAATACGGGTGTCTTCCTTTTTCACCGGTTCGGCCGGAATTCCCGAAGAGAAGGCAACGGTCATAAGTACCAACGTGGTAAGGGTCAAGCGAAACATCAAAGTTTCTCCTTAGGGATAGGGCAATGCCCCTACTCTAGTCGCATGGCCAGCGAACGTCTACAGGTGAACTTTGGGGGACTTTTGCTGTCGTGCCCAATGTTCGGAAGGAGAAGAATCCTCCTTGAACAAACTCGCGGAATGATTACGCTTTTTCAGGGATTATCTGGTATCAAATACATAAGGAGATTTTGAGAAAAAAGAATGGGGGACGTGCGCCAATTTTTGGAAGCATTTCGCAAAGCCAAACTCGTCCATGGTCACCTGCGAGGGTTGTTCCATGTGGTGATTGGCCGACGGATTGCTACCTCAGATGGTACGGTCATTTCTACAGGAATCACTTGGCGGCAATTAGCAGAAATTCTTAAAGACCTTCATTGGGATAAAGACTATGTGATCGAACTGGGGCTGAACCCTCAGGAGATGCCTTTGAAAGATCGAACACGCTATTGGTATCAGGCGATTAGTGCTGCCAAAGTGCTTTCTGTCGAGGCCCAAAGAGAAGGGGATCAAGTCGCCTTGATTGCCTTGGGATTGGGCTTTCAAGTGGGGCCATCGCCCCTCTAAATCCGAGCGAGAGGGCATCGGCATCGCCTGTCTAAATCCGAGTGAGGGTATCGCCCCTCTAGAGCCTGTTATTGACTTTGGAGTCCCAAGTGTTTGATGGCAATCATAACAAAGGCAAGCCAATGCCAGCCGGCTAGCGTTTCGGCCAGTCGTTCG
>CAZFDX010000313.1:0-1693 GCA_964518325.1 uncultured Alcaligenaceae bacterium
CGCCAATGCTGCCAAGGTTGCTGCGGGGTTGGTCGCTCACGTGAGCATTCTCGATATTAACCTCGATCGACTCCGTTACCTTGATGATGTGATGCCTCGCAATGTGACCACCCTGTTTAGCGATCGACATACCTTGATCGATCTGATTTCGCGGGCGGATTTGGTGATTGGGGCGGTCCTCATTCCGGGCGCCCGAGCACCAATGCTGATCCGTCGCGAGGATTTAGCACGCATGCCTCCGCGAGCGGTGATTATTGATGTGGCTATCGATCAGGGGGGATGTATCGAAACTTCTCGACCAACGACCCACGCCCAGCCCACTTATATCGTCGATGAGATTGTTCATTATTGTGTCACGAACATGCCCGGAGCCGTGGGCCGAACCAGTACCCAAGCGCTCACCAATGTGACGTTACCCTACATCTTACAATTGGCCAATAAAGGGATCGATAAAGCCTGTCGAGAAAACCCCGCGTTGGCAGAAGGAGTGAATATCCATAAGGGATTGGTGACGAACAAAGCCGTTGCGGATACCTTTGGTTTCCCCTACGTTCCTTACAATAGCATTTGATTTTATTCGAGCTTTCGACATCAAACATCCTCCCCTAGTTCGACGTCAAACATCTTCCGTTGAGGAATTCATCTGCGGGATCGTCGGTCCTGTCAATCCCCCTGATTGATGTGAGTCAATCCCGCTTATATATTCATTACAATTCTCTCGGGGATTTCCTGCCCGACGATTGGCTGACGATTGGCCGACGATTGGCTGATGATTGGCCGACGATTGCCTGACCATTGCCTGACGATTGGTTTGGTTGAACAACACCATTGGGTTTGCTTGAACAACTCAAAACGAGATTCTAGGGATAATCGAACGAATCAAGGTTTATTGATGCGTTTGCGGAGCGTAAGTTGGTTGAGCGAGGCGAGAAAGGTCAACAGAACCCCCCCCTTATGAGAACGGATCGGCTTTCTCGAACAAAACCACCTTCATTTGAAAGGGAAAGGATCGGCTTTCTTGGAGAGAACCCCCCCCTTATGAGAGCGGATCGGCTTCTTTGGAAAAAAACTCAGGAGAGAGGAGCGGTTTTTGGTTCGGGTGAGGGGTCTTTTTTCGGTTCGGGTTTTGCGGTGACCCGTTTCACGGCCAGTTTGGCCGCTTCTCGAACCGCTACTTGAACATCGGAAGTGGCCGTTCGCAATTCCGGAAGAGCCTCGGCCGCCGCAGGCCCAAGCCCGCCTAATTCCTGAACGGTAATTAAACGCACTTCTCCTTCGGGTTCTTTGGTGAGGAGTTCGGCCAATTCCTTAACGAAAGCGGCCGATTCGATTTTCAAGGCAGTGGAGAAAGAAAGCAGGGTAAAGATACGCACATCTTTATTAGGTTCTTTCGCAACGGTTTGGAGAATTTTGCTTCCGGAACTTTTGATGGCTGTATCCATTTTGCCAAGCGATTTTGCGGCTTGGATACGGACGGTAATTTCTTTTTCTTTCTCTGCATCCAGTGCCTGTAGAAGGGCGG
Source organism: uncultured Alcaligenaceae bacterium (assembly GCA_964518325.1). GTDB lineage: Bacteria > Planctomycetota > Planctomycetia > Gemmatales > Gemmataceae > SKW135. Next base: position 1,523 of record CAZFDX010000313.1, read on the forward strand.
GAATAGCCGCTTTGGCGTCGGTACTCAAAAGCCCGATCGATAAGGCCGCTTCGGCCCGAACTAAAGGATCGGGATCGGAAGTCAACAATTTGCCTAGCTCTTCGGTGGCGGTAGCCCCCTCGTTTCCGATGCGACCCAAAGAGAACGCGGCCCATTGCCGCACGATCGCTG
>CAZFDX010000314.1:0-3823 GCA_964518325.1 uncultured Alcaligenaceae bacterium
AACCCTGAATCGCTTGCCCTGTTTCGTCCTGAATCTCGACCCGCAGGTTACCCCCTGCACTCGTGGAATAGTTGACGGTGAGTTGATTGCCCCTGAAACGCAGCAAACGTGTCAGCAGCTCACCCGCATCGGCCCCCGCATGAACCGAGGCGAATCCATCGGTCCTTAAAGTGAAGCGTCGGAACGGCGAAACATAAATCGACATCTCGGTAGGCCCCGTCGGCACCACATTCAGGGCGGCATAATTCGAGCGATTCCCCCACCGTGCCGGATCAAGGCCCGGTCGCAGAAACGCTTGCCGGAAGGTCCGATCGTAGGGAGCATCCCCGCGGGCCGTCATGAACAGAATATCTGTACTTTCTCCTCGCGAGGGATGAAAGCGTGTCGGCAAGGCCACATAAATATGAGGGGCATTGAAGTAGGGGTGTGTCAATGTTGTATACAGATGCTCGCCGGAGAAGTTTGGTTTCAGCGGCACCGGCTCGGTCCATGTGATGAAATCGCTTGAGGTTGTGCGGCACACGGAGCGCAATTGCTTGTCTAAAAAGTGACGGAAGTAACAAACATAGCAGCCTTCGGCCTCGGACCAGAACGCCACATTTTGCGAATCGAATGCATATTCTTTGGTGTAAGTGATTACCGGCTTATCGCGCCATTTCTTCCAATGGATGCCATCCGCCGAGACAAAAGCGAATAGCCCCGTTTTCACGGTTCCACCTAATGCCTTGAAGCGTTCCTCTTTGGGGATGCCCGGCCGTTGATCCAGAAACGGTGAAAAATTGTGGCAGAATGGCGCTTCGTGGAGGATGACGTTATTTTCTTTGCTGCCGTCGATTTCATACAGACCGAGCTTCGGCTTGGTCCAGTGAATGCCATCCTTACTCTCGCAGTAACGGGTCACTTCGGAGGTATCGCCGTCGAACTTGGCCCCGCGACCATCGCGAGTATACAGGCGGAAAATATCCCCATCTTTGATAACGGTGCCATATTCTAGATTGTCGGCCGGTTGCGTTGTCGGCGGGGCAGGGCAGGGTTCATGCAGCTTGAGCGTGACATGATCCATTCGTTCGATCAAATACCGATCGACAAACAATTCTCGCCGAGAACCGATGTCGCGCACCGGACGATCCAACGGCATCTTGGCCAAATAGATCGAAGTCTTTCCTTCGTGTGAGGAATAATAGCTAATCCACAGTTGATCTTGATACAGCTCCAAGCCGGGATAGCTGGTATCGCCCCCTGAAGGGAGCGTGAGAAACTCTGTCAGCTTCCCTTCTTTCGGATCGAGCCAACAAAGGGAAGTGCGTACTTTCTTATCGAGCAATCGCACAGCCGCTAGCCAACGGCCATCGGGCAGCTGAATCATGTGCGGCCCACCGATAGGTACACCAAGGTCTTTCCATTCCCATTTGGTATAGGGAGCCTGCGCGATCCCTAGCAACGCCGTATTGAGTTTCGGTCCCGCTCCATCACGGCGGAGCAGGCAATAGGCGGTATCCCCTTCAAAGACAATCGAGGTTTCATTCGGATAGCCCCCTTCGAGGAGTCGATCCACCAGCGTTTCAAACTTTTTGCCATCCTTGCTGACGTAAAGGCGAAGCAGACGTTCCTTTCCACATCCGTAGCCGATGCTGTAGGCGGTCCCTTTATGCCACGTCACCCGCCACAACCAGAGATCGGGATCGCCGATCGGATTTTTCTCGCTCCAGTTTCGACCATCCCGCGAAAACCACGCCAAGGATTGATGGGTATGCCGCGAGCGATCATGCAGTGCCTCGGCCCCGCACAGCATGAGTTGCCCATCGGGGGTTACGGTGATTTTGGCATCGCGCAGGTCGGAATTTTTCGAGGTGATGAGAGCGGCCGATTCCCACGACAGGCCATCGGTCGAGGTGATGACCCGTAAAGCCCCATCAGGGGAAACGTGATCTTTCCCTTCGCGAAATACGCAGAACCAGCGCCCCTGAAATCGCACCAAATCGGTAAAGGCATTGTGCGGCGCCTGATCCCAAATTTTGTTCACGGTTACAGCCGGTGTTGCTCCGGAACCTGTGGGCGCATTCTTCGGCTTTTCTTGTCCATGAATCAGCGTTGAGGTGAGCAATAACCCCATCCAGATGTAGGTTCGATCGAGAATCATGTGCTGATACCTCCCAAAGAGGAAGTAAAATCGGAGAGTGATCGTGACAAAAGTGGGGCGATTACCTTTGTCATCGGCAAGTGAAGGTGAATCTTATCGGAGGGGTGATCTGCCGAGTAGATGATTCAAAAACAATCAATGCGAGAAGGCACTCAAAGCGGAGAAGAATGGGTCAAGCGAAACCGCGAATCGCCACCACACTCGGACGAGGAACAGCCATGCCCCCGTTGGGCCAATGACTGGTCAGTTGATCGAGAGAAGCACTAAGTTCTCCTGGGTGTTGCACCGAAAGAAACAAGGTTTTGCCATCCTCGGTAAACCAAGGGCCTGTTAATTCACACTCCACCGGCCCGCTGGCAAATTGGAAGGCATCGCCGGCAGAATCTCCCGTAGTGGGGACAACAAACAATCCGTTATTGCCAAAAGGTTTGTAGGCACCCCGTCCCATTTTTTCGGTGGAAATATCGCAGACGACCCACAAATTCCCTTGCGAATCGAAGGCTAAATTATCGGGGCAGGCCAAACCCGATTGCGGTCCCCCTGCCAGATAAACCTCGTACTGGAACGATTCCGCCGCAGCATCATCATGATCTTCGACCAAACGAACAATGTGCCCATACAAATTCCCATGCCGTGAGTTGTTGGTCATGGCAACATAAACACTGCCATCGCGCGGATGCACCTCACAATCTTCACAGCGATCCAACGGGGTCGCCCCTAAAGCCCGTGCTGCCACTCGCGTATGAATCAGCAGCTCGGCTTGATTGGTAATTTGGAATTTTTCGTCGAGCTTTTTCGCGGCGGCATACGCAGATGATTCTTGGATGATCTTCGCGGTTTGCGGTGTGTAAACCAAAGGAATCCAGCGCCCCTTGCTCAGATCGGCGGCGTACAAGGTTCCCTGTTGAAGGGATTTGCGCCGCTGTTCCCGCGAGGCCTTGGGATCGTCGGGAATGGCCGAGACAAATTTATACAAATGCTGATCGGCCTCGTCGTCACCCATATAAACCACCAGTTGACCTTTGGCCCCGCGTGTCACTGCGGCATTTTCATGCTTGAATCGTCCCAAGGCCGTATGCTTCAACGGGGGCAATTCTCCGAATGGATCGACCTCCATAACCCAGCCATAGCGTGTTTCGTCGATCGCTTGCTTCGGATCATCGGACCAGCGATAAAAATAATCCTTGGGATCATACCCGTTGTAGTCGGGATAATTTTCCTCGCACGAAAGTGCCGTGAACCAAGGGGTGCGTCCCCCCGAACAGTTCGCCAACGATCCCACTGCGGTATTCAACAATTTTTCTGCCGGCCCCGTGAAAGCAATTTCGGGATAAGCCGCAGTGATACGACGATTCAACGGCGAGTTGGGCACAAACTTCCATTTCTGTTCTGCGTCCAGTTTCACATGAACCACACTGCCTCCCACCGCGAGCCGTTCGGCAGCGATTTGCTCGGAGGTTTTCTTCTTGCCCGCTTTGTAATCAGCAGGGGTATAGCCCGACTGAAACAGCGGATTGGGATACTCGTGGTTCACCCACAGCAAACCCTCGTTGGAGTTGGTACCGCCTTTCAAAGCATCCATTGGGAAGTAGGCGATAAAGTCGTTGTTGAAGCCAAATTTCTCGGCCGTGCCATCGGGAGCTTTCGTTCCCAAAGGTTGATCCCAACTGATGACGACTTCCG
>CAZFDX010000315.1:0-3445 GCA_964518325.1 uncultured Alcaligenaceae bacterium
ATTACGATAGACCCGTCGGCCCGCTTCGGTGTGCGGCAGATAGCATTGTTTCTGACGGTCGGCCGGATCATGAACTTCAGCAACCACATCGGCCCAAACATCCGGAGGGGAATCGATCCAAAGTTGCGACGAGCCGGAAGGACTCACGACCGTGACACGGGAAGGCTCGATCCCACAGCCGCTGAGGTATTCCAACAATCCCGTGATGAGTTCACTCAAAAACGGAAGTTGATCATCCACAATCACCGCCACGCGATCATCGGGAGTTAATGCCCGTTTCAGGGTCTCGAACCGTAGGGGATTTTCCAAAGCCTGCTTTAGCGCCTGTTTCGGATTCGTGATTACGGCTCCCGATTCTGGGCTTTGCAACCGAACCTGTGTCGCGGGGTTCACCTCCACCGTCCAAATGGAGCGTCCAATAGGAATTTCGAGTTTCATATTTCTATCATAACCGCCAGATGCAAATGTGGAAGGGTCAGAAACCGCTTAGCCCCGAGGGAATAGAACAGCGGTTTTGGCATCATGCTGATACGACCGATCACCCTGCCTGAGATTCCTGAGGAGTTTTTCGTTGCACACTGAACCCATCACCTTGGCGATTCCATTCTACAAGGGGTTGCCCTATCTGCGTTTGGCGATTGAAAGTGTGCGGAACCAAAGCGATTCCTCGTGGAAACTTGTCGTATGTGATGATGGCCCTGAACTTGGGGTGAGCGAGCTGGTGAATTCCTTTGCCGATTCACGAATCTTTTATTCTAAAAATCCGCGTAACTTGGGCATGGCAGGGAATTGGAATCGTTGCATCGAGTTAGCCCCGACCGATTGGGTCACCTTGCTGCATGGCGACGATGAGCTTTTGCCCAACTATGTGGCGACCATCCGTCAGGCGATTTCGCACTATCCTCAGGCCGCTGCCTTTTTCACCGAAACGCAAATCATCGATGAGCGATCGAAGAGGGCCTTTTCGTTTGTGGATTACATCAAAAAATTTCTCAAACCAAACAAAGGTGAGGTCATACTGGAAGGGGCACAAGGATTGGAAGCCCTGATGCATGGAAATTTTATTATGTGTCCGACCGTTTGTTATCACAAGAAACGATTGGGGACCGATCTGTTTTCGGCCCGTTGGAAGATGGTGCTGGACCTCGAATGTTATCGGCAAATTCTGATCCGAGGCTTCAAAATCGTGGGGCTTCCTGTAGTGGCGTATGCCTACCGCCGGCACTCGGCGAATGCCACAACGGAATACACGGCCAGCTTGCTTCGCTTTCAAGAGGAGGTGGCCCTTCATAATGAAATCGCTCAACAATGTGCCGCTTGGGGGTGGGGGACGGTAGCGCGGGTGGCCCTGCACAAGCGGATGATCTTGCTGCACATTTTGTATCGTTTCACGTTCGATCTGCTTAACGGTCGCTGGGGGGCCGCCCAAACCAAAATCCGCTTTCTGGGCGAGATTCTTAAAGAAAATCGCAAAATCCTTTCAGAATGGAGAGGAAATTCGATAACTTAAGATATTCCGATTTCTAACGGGAATAATTTCAACGATTTTGCATCTAGATAGTGTGTGAATCGAAGGGGTACTGCCGTGCGTGTTTTGCTCGTAATTCCCGCTTATAATGAAGAGGAGGCGCTTCCTAAAACAATAGCGCACCTTTCCCATTTGCCCGAAGGATACGAGATTCTCATCGTTAACGATGGTTCCAAAGATCGAACGAAATTTGTTGCGGAAGAACTCTCGCGAAAAGACCCCCGTGTTCATGTTGTGCATCTGCCTGTGAATTGTGGGATCGGTGTGGCAGTCCAAACGGGTTACCGTTATGCCCTGATGGACGGGGGGTATCGATATGTCATTCAGTTCGATGCCGACGGTCAACACCCTGCCGATTACATTCAAAGCCTTGTCGATGCCTGTGAAAAAGGGAACTTAGATTTGTGCGTCGGTTCTCGATTCATCACCAATTTTGGTACGGCCGGTAGCCGATCTACGTTCTCTCGGCGGGTGGGGATTCGCTTTTTCGCTTGGTTGATCGGTTTACTCTCCGGGGTGAAGGTGACCGATCCGACGAGCGGGTTTCGCTGTGCCGGCCCCCGCGCTTGGAAACGCTTTTCCGAATCGTATCCCGAGGATTACCCCGAGCCGGAAAGCCTTTTTTGGTGTGCCCGCAATCGCTTTTAGGTGGCGGAACTCCCCGTCCGAATGTACGAAAGACAAGGCGGCGTTTCCAGCATTCGTAAACTCAAGGCAGAGTATTCTATGGTCAAGGTTTCGTTGGCCATCTTTTTCGATCGTCTGCGTGGGGCGGAGTACCGGCACTCGTGATTAATGCCGAATTATTGATGCTCATCGGTGGGGTGGGGGCCTTTGTCATGACCCTGTATTGGGTTCGTGTTCGTGCCCTGCGGGAACGCTATGCGGTCACTTGGCTGTTGGTCGCGAGCTTGCTATTGCTCTTGGGGCTATTCCCCGATGTGATTAAATGGGCCGCAGAAAAAGCCCATTTGAGTTACCCTGCACTGGTGCTTTTTGTTTCTTTGGGAATGATTTACACCAACGCCTTTTTTGTTTCTGTCTCGTTAAGCAAACACTATCATTGGAATGTGCGTCTCACCCAACAAATTGCCATTCTTGAAGAACGATTACGAAAGCTCGAAGAACTGAATCAACTTCCCCCAAAAGGAAAGTTAACCGAGTCCCCCGCGCAAATGATGCAAGAGGATTAAGGCTTTCTTCACGAAGCGAGCAGGACGATTCCCGCCATCTGTTTTTTTCGGCTTGCTCTGGAGATTCACTCAATCCTCTGGAGATTCATTCGCTGCTCTGGGGATTCACCCACCACGAGGGGCATTTTTCTTAATCGATCCACTGCCTCGGAAAGGGGAATCGCGTATAACCTTCCATTCTCTTGCCGAACTAGGTTCAATCGAACCAATTTTTCAAGGGCATCGTGAATCTCGAAATCGACTTTGATTCCCAAACGATTTTCTAGGTCTTTTTCGATGAGGTCATCCAGAGCTTCGGCATCTAAACCTACCAAGGGATTTTTCCACAGGTGATAGTACGCTAAAAGGGCTTCGCGGATTTCTTGTTCTTCGGCCTCATCTAATAAACGAAAGAAAACGCCGGCGTTATTGTCGATGTTCTGAAAGTACAAACTTTGGGTGAGCTTCAACGAGTATTGGGTTTTGCGATTCGAGTAACTGATCCAACTTTTGTATCCCCAACCGGCAAAGGCAGCCGCCAAAGACCACGAGATCGCTACTCCAACGCCCAATGCAAAAATATCCTGAAAACCAATCACTTCGGCCAAAATTTTGTAGGCCACAATGGCAAAGCCCGATATCAGGGGCTAAAAGATCATCCCCATGTCCCATTTCGTGAGTTTGATTTTGGTGCCCGGCAGACCCATATCACTATCGGGCTTTGGCAATCTCTTTAACCTTTTCA
>CAZFDX010000316.1:0-2410 GCA_964518325.1 uncultured Alcaligenaceae bacterium
CAGTAACTCTGTGTGTTAAAAGGTTTATACTGCCGATATGGAATAATAAGAATTTCCTTCCTTAGTTCTCAGAGAGAGAGACCTACCTATGGTTATACCCGTCGGTTCTCCCCACGTTTTGGCCATTGGTTCGCACCCCGATGATATTGAGATTGGCTGCGGAGGTTTTGTCCGCAGACTGATTAGCGAATTTGGGGCCGTGGTCCGATTTTTGGTACTGACAGAAGGTCGCCACAGTAAGGAAGGAATGTACGAAGGGTCCACCCGTCGGAAGGAAGCGATTGATGCTGCCGTGGCCCTTGGCGTGAAACCCGAACATGTCGAAGTTCTGCGCTTTATGGATTGTGGCCTGCATGAATGTGGCCATGAACTGATTGGGGAAATCGAACGTCGGATTTATCACCCCGATTATCATCAACCCCTTGATATTGTTCTGACTCATGCCGCCGAAGATACCCATGCCGATCATCGTGAAGTTCACGAAGCGAGCATCTCGGCCTTGCGCGATTTTAACGGGACCGTATTGCTTTATCAGGCCCCCTCGACCAAACCGAATCTCTTCCGACCCACATTCTTCGTCAATTTGACCGAGCAATATATCAAAGAGAAAAACGCAGCATTGCAGATGCACGAAAGTCAAAAGCACAAGCCTTTTATGAAACTCGCTCGAACCGTAGGTTTAGCATCGAGTTGGGCATTGTTCCATCGTTCAACCGCTCAGTACTGCGAAGCCTTCGAGGTGTATAAGAGCTTCTATTTATAAGGGCGAAGTGCTAATGAGGGCGAAGTGCTAATCGGGGCTGGAGGAAGTTCCAAGTCAGTGTAGCGCGGTGCCATTGCCGCTGGTGCGATGATCCACTAACGATCTGACAATCAATCTGACGATCCTGCATTCTTGACAGAACAGCAACCTTGAAACCGATCCAATCCTATACACTCCAAGATACGTCATCCCGCCAGAAGCCTCTTAAGCTACCTTGGTGAGTTCCGGTTCGGGAAGGTCCGTATTCGTAAGTTCCGGTTCGGGAAGGTTGCCTTTTTCTGGCTCGCCTCCAATCTCAATGACGTTGGCTTGACGATGAATCTCTTGAGCTAAAGCGAAATAATCTAAGGCCCCGTTCGAGGAGGGGGCATATTCAAAAATCGATTGCCCAAAACTCGGACATTCGGCCAATTTGACATTTCGTCGGATTCGCGTTTCAAAAATGCGTGCCTCTTTCCAAGGGACGTTTTGCCCACGCGATTGATTCAAGAATTCGGCCAGATCGTTCACCACTTCTTGGGCCAATTTGGTGGCGCTATCGTATAGGCAGATGACGACCCCGCTCACTTGGAGCGAAGGGTTCATCCGCCGAGCGACCAAAGAGGTCGTCTCCAAAAGTTTGCTCAGACCATGCAAAGCAAAAAAATGGGGCTGCAAGGGAATAAACACCTCGTGCGCGGCCACCAGAGCATTTACCGTAAGAACCCCCAGAGAGGGGGCGCAATCCATGATGAGGTAATCGTATTCTTGGGAATCTTGGGCCAGCGCTTCACGCAAAATGACCTCTCGACCGACCACGCCGGTCAGTTCGACCTCGGCGGCTGCTAAGTCAATGTGGGAGGGAATTAAGGTCAAATTCGGTTGCAGGGAACGTTTGACGGTTTCAATGGGGCAATCTCGAACCAAAACATCGTAGATCGAGGCCGCACCCTTTTGGGGTTCGACTCCCAGATGCGTGGTCGCATGCGCTTGCGGATCGAGATCGATCAGACAGACGCGGGCGCCTTGTCGAGCCAATCCGGCTGAGAGGTTCACTGCGGTCGTGGTTTTACCGACTCCCCCTTTTTGATTCAATATCGCTATTTTACGCATAGTTCCACCTGCTTCCTTGCTGATTGGGAGGACTATACCGTAAGAGGAAAGATTTCCAAGGCCAATTGTTATCGAGAAAGAAATAAGATGGGGGAAATTCACTGGGTTAATTGAAAAAGAAATAAGATGGGGGAAATTCACTGGGGGGCAGGAATCATGCTTCCCTGTATATCCTGTCGGAAGAACCTCGCGCAAACGAGCTAGCGGAACGGGATTGGTGCAGGCGCTGTTATGTTGGTTTGGTATCCCGAGTATTGTACTCGAGTTTCCAGCGTTCTTGGCTATCGCGTGAGTAACACCACAGTTCCAATTGTCCGACTTCGGTGACCTTGGTATGAAGATGGACAGGGACCACGCGACGGTTCTCGCCGATCATGGTGGTACTGACCACACCGAGTTCTTCAATTTCGTCTTGCCAATCCTCAATGGTGGCGCCGGGGGTATCGTGTCGGCGGGTGGTGGACCCCAAAAAGCGGAATTCAGCCGGTTCGCCTACGACCAGACCAAATTCTTGGGCGGGGATGTCGGTTTCGGTCCCCTCTTCCATTCCAAAGG
>CAZFDX010000317.1:0-14181 GCA_964518325.1 uncultured Alcaligenaceae bacterium
CCAACGAGGGCCATCGCCTCCTACGGCATTTCTGCTTGACGATTGGAAATTGGGGGCTTCGTTGGCTTGAATAAACGGCTCCATGATCGCCCAAGATTGTTCGAGTTCGACGGCCCGCATAAACAACGAAGCATCACCTACGAGGGCATCGAGCAGCAGTCGCTCATAGGCCTCGGGAATGGCCACACCGAATGACCCTTTGTAATCGAAATGCAAATCACGGGCTTGCATCCGAGTCCCTTCGACTTCGGGAACTTTGGTTTGGAAATTCAGGCGGATGCCTTCATTCGGTTGTAACACCATCGTAATTCGGTTGGCAGGTAATTCTTCGTCTCCCATAGGAAAAAGACGAAAGGCCGGCTGCTTAAATTGAATCACCACTTCGGAATAACGCCCGCGAAGGGCCTTTCCACTGCGAAGATAAAACGGCACATCCTTCCAACGCGAGTTTTCGATATTCAGTTTAAGGGCCGCATAGGTGGGGGTACGCGAATTTTGAGGCACGCCCGGCTCATTCAAATAACCTTGATAACGACCGACCGACATGTTTTTCATGGCCTCTTCTTTGGAAAGAATGGGGACCGCATCAAGCACTTTGACCTTTTCATTCCGCAGGCGATCGGCCGTAAAACGGCTGGGCGGTTCCATCGCAACCATCGTCATCACTTGCAGAAGGTGGCTTTGGAACATATCACGCAGTACCCCCGAGGTATCGTAATAGCCGCCCCTTTTGCCCACAGCGACTTTCTCGGCTACGGTGATTTGCACATGGTCGATGTATTGCCGGTTCCACAAAGGCTCGAACATGCTATTGGCCAAGAGAAACACCAAGATATTTTGAACGGTATCTTTCCCCAAGTAATGGTCGATGCGATAGATTTGCTTTTCCGAGAAATTTTCGTGTAAGGAGCGATTCAAAGCCCGAGAGGTAGCCAAATCCACACCGAAAGGTTTTTCGATGACGACACGGCGGAACCCGCCATTTTCTTTCGTAAAGCCGGCCGCCCCCAGTTGAGCGACAATCTGCGGATACAATTCGGGGCCAACCGATAAATAGTACAAGCGATCGCCACCGGCATCCCCTTCGCGTTTGGCTAACCATTCCCCTAATGCTCGCACACCTTCAGGGCGGCTGGCATCCCCCGTGACATAATGCAGTCGTTTCGCAAAACGATTCCAAGTACCCGGAAACCAACCTTCCCCCATCCGTTGAGCGGCTTCTTTCACTTTGGGTTGAATCTGGTTCCGGAATTCCTCCGAGCTATAGGGCGTGCGGGATACTCCGACCACTTGGGCATCCTCTGCGAGTAGCCCCATCGCATCGAGCCGGTGTAACGCCGGAATCAATTTTCGGGAGGTTAAATCGCCCGAAGCACCAAAAATGATAATCGTTGGGTTTGGCATATATTCAATTCTAGTAGGAATTTTCTTTAGGTTCGATTGCTGAGGGTTGTTGTATCTCTAGTAAGAAATATCGTTGGGTTCGACTTTTAATTGTCCTTAACTCTCCTGTACAAGCTCTTTCTTGTTGGGTTCGATTGCTGAGGTTGTTTGCCTCTTAGGATTGCAAAAGACGGGCCGCTTCAGGGGCAAAGTAAGTGAGAATTCCATCGGCCCCCGCACGTTTGAAACACAACAGACTTTCGAGAATGGCCTTGGTTCGATCTAACCAACCATTGTTCACTGCCGCACTAATCATGGCAAATTCTCCCGAAACCTGATAGGCAAACGTCGGCACACCGAAGGTATCTTTCACGCGGGCCACCACATCCAAATAGGGCATCCCCGGTTTAACCATAATCATGTCGGCCCCTTGCTCTAAATCTAGGGCGACCTCGCGAAGTGCTTCACGACCATTCGCAGGGTCCATCTGATAGGTCTTTTTATCCCCCGTGCCCAAATTCGCGGCCGACCCCACGGCATCGCGGAACGGGCCATAGAAAGCCGAGGCATATTTGGCCGCGTAGCTCAAAATGCTCACATGAGTGAACCCATTTCGATCGAGCGCTTTGCGGATGGCACCCACGCGGCCATCCATCATATCCGATGGGGCAATCACATCGCAACCGGCCGTGGCTTGTATCACCGCTTGTTGGCACAGCACCTCGACCGTTTCATCATTCACCACATAACCATTTCGCACGAGTCCATCTTGACCATGAGAGGTATAAGGGTCCAAGGCCACATCACAAATGACCCCGATTTCCGGTACGGATTCCTTCAAGGCTCGAATTGTTCGGCAGGCCAAATTATTGGGGTTCAGCGCCTCATCTCCTTCTGGAGTTTTGAGAGCGGGCGGAGTGGCTGGAAACAAAGCCACAGCGGGAATGCCCAAGGAATGGGCGTGACGAACCTCTTGAATCAGCAGGTCGATGGATAATCGCTCCACGCCGGGCATCGATGCAATCGGAGTTCTTTGGTTTTCTCCTTCTTGAATGAACACGGGCCAAATCAGATCCGCAGGGGTCAAAATATGCTCTGCTACCATGCGCCGCAACCAAGAATGACGACGCAAACGACGGGGCCGAACCAAAGGGGGCCAATGAAAATCGGAATTAGGACTCATTCGTTCGTCTCGAAATAAAGTTCGATGTTAGCTTACTGACGAAGACGAGTCTCACCAAGAACAAAGGACCAGCACGAGAAGAAAGAAGAATTGGCACAAGCGCGTTATTTGAGATTATTTCTGCTTCAGTTCAGAAAGATAGGCCTGACAGTCTTTCTCCAATTGGGCCAAGCGTTCGGGAGAAATTTTCTCGGGCGAATACTTCGCATAGGAGAACACTTGCAGGGCACTGCTTGCACGGAGATTATCGGCCCGATAGATCAGTTGCGTCCGAAGAGCCAGCTTGTCGTCCTCGTTGTTCAGCTCGTAGAAAAAGTTCGCCGCTGAGGTAAAATCGCGTTCCCCTCGAATCAGTTGATTCGTTATATCACGACGAAGGGCAGACCGTTTATCCGCTTGTTTGGTTTCACGGGTGTAACGCTCGCTGCTCCGGCTGCATTCTTCGATCTGACGTTCCAACTCGGAAAGATTCCAAAAGTCGAAACCGATGTCGGTTGCAAAGCTCGGGAAGGCAGCAAACAACAGCGACACCAAGGCCAAGGGCGTGAGAACAATGGTTACCCATCGTGCAGTTAAAGTCATGTGACTACTCCAATCAGGTCAAAATAAGTTCGGATGGGAGATGAATCCGACTCAAGATTCACAAGGTGGGGCTTGTGTGTACTGGGGGAGGGTACCAACTTCATGATTCGAGTAAGCGAAAAGCGTGCCAAAAAATCCCCTCAGTAGCAATAACCCTGAAATTACAGGGAAAATGCCTGAAATTTATTTCTCGAAGTGAAGATATCTACAAATGAATTGACCCCATTTTGGGCATCGCATGCCCCGATTTATATCAGGGGTATTTTCTTGAATATCTCAAGAATTTTTTGATCGAAGCCAAGAGAAAGAGATTAGGTAAAAATTTATCCCCGAGAATGATCGTCAAAAAGATAATCGTTAAAACACTTGTTTGTTCTTGTAAACGATAGGATCGTTTTTGAGACAATCGTTAAAATTTGAAATTTGTTTGACCGTGAAAAGGCTTCGTCATTCCTTCAGGCTAAGAATCCCATGTGAGTCAGTGAATGAGTGTGTGAGTCAGTGAATGAGTGTGTGAGAAGACGGTTCGTCATTCCTTCAGGCTAAGAATCCCAAGCAAGTTTGACGGCCAGAGTATCTGCCACAAAAAAACCTTTTTCAGTCAGTGCTAACCCTTTGGGGTGACAGTGAATCAAATCGGCTTGCAAATACGTTTCGAGTTTATCTTGAAGGAAAACGAGGGCATCGAATCCCGTTTGCGTTTGAAATTGCTCATAATCGATCCCATCGGCCCGACGAAGTTGCATCGCAAGGGTTTCTCTGGCTCGTTCTTCGGGGGAAAGCGTTTCTCTTTGAAAGGTGGGGTCATCTCCTGCGAGTACTTTCCGAATGTAGTCTTCCGTGTTGCGGGTATTCAATTCTCGGGAACCTTGCACATAACGGGCGGCACCGACCCCAAACCCCCAGTAGGCCCAGTTGGCCCAGTACGTTTCATTATGTCGGCATCGATACTTCGGATGGGCGAAATTCGAGATTTCGTAATGCTCAAAGCCTTGTTCTCGTAAAAAGTGGATGCCGTACTGGTACATTTCTAATTCCAATTCTTCCGAGATAGATAGAATTTGGCCCCGTTCGCGTTGTTTCCACAGAGGGGTTCCTTTTTCGTAGGTAAGCCCATAAGTGGAAATGTGATGGATCGGGTAACGGACCGCTGTTTGGAGATCGCTTTGCCAAGATGCCAGTGTGCTTTTGGGAATGGCAAAAATTAAATCTAACGAAATGTTCGGTATCGTCGGCTGAAGCCACTCGATGGCTTTGTCCACATGTTCCGGCAAGTGAATGCGATCCAGCGATTGGAGTAAAGGGGGCTGAAAAGTCTGCACACCGAGACTCACACGATTGACCCCATGAGGATGCAACAGGGCAATTTTCTCGGCATTGAGGCTTTCTGGAGTGGCTTCGATTGTGAATTCTCCATTCGCCAAAAGTGGCAACCAACGATTCACCTCCCCCAGTAACCGCGAGAGTTGTTGCGGGGATAAATAGGAAGGTGTCCCCCCCCCCAGAAAAATGGTTTCAACCGGCTGAGGATTCGACAATCTCCTCAATTCTTCCACGAGGGCCTCGATGTACAAATCCATCAGATAATCTTTGCCCGCAGTCACGGCAAAATCGCAGTATCCACAGTGATGGGCACAAAAGGGGATATGCAAATAGGCCGATCGGGGGTTTAGCCAATACTCATTCGTCACAGGGGTCGGCTTCTCCATGAGTTTCATTCGGCGAGATTATGCATCTCATTCATCGCGGTCGTGCATTTCATTCGGCGAGGTCGTTTGTTCCTGATCGGCGTTCGGGGGGGGGGATTCATTCGCGGGTTCCTCCACTGGCGATTTCATCACCTCTGCTAGTAAAACGGTTGCATACGAGCCGGCAGGGAGAGTAAACTCAAGCCGAAGCCCGTGAGGCTCCCATGCGGATTTCAGATCATCCACATAAACGAAATTCATCCGACGTGTCCCTAGGAGCAGTTTGCCAAAGCCGCTGAATGATCGAGGCGTTAAGCCAAAACGCTGCAAAAGGGCCTGCTCGCGTTCCGCAGCGACTGCCTTGGCCGGAAACATTTTCGTCCCAAAGATCGGCCCCGCAGGAATAATCTCACGATTATTTAAGCGTTCCTGATCTACGGCAGGGTCCGTCGTGTTGAACATTCCCCCTGTAGGCCATTTGCACATAACATCGCCAAGAAGGACGGTACGAAAATATCCCTCGGTGATTCGTTCTGCCAAAGCGAAATTGAACAAAGCGGATTGTACCGAAGATAAGGCTAATTTTCTTAGGAAACCCGAAATACGGAGTTTATGCCCTTGGAACAACTCCAACCCTAATTGGAGTGTTTTCCCGTCGTAACCAAAGCGTTGCGCCCCATAAAAATTGGGCAATCCCTGAGAAGAAATCGTTTGAAGAATTTCGGACACTTCCGGAGCTTTGGTCGGGTCGGCGCCACGAATCAGAATCCGAAATCGATTCCCCCGCAAATGGCCGCTCCGCAATTTATTCCCATGCCGAGTGACTTGAAGAACCTGTATTTGTTCGTTCTCGATTTTATGTACCTCAGGCTCAACGCGAGCAGGAATGCTCAGCCATTGACGGGTCACCGCAAAAGAATCTTTTAGGCCGGCGCTTCCACATTCATCGAAAGATAATTTCAATGTTTTTCGGATATGCCCCAAGAGTTGCTCGGTGGATAAACGGGTTTTTTGAACCCAAAGAAAGGTATGCTCCCCCGTACCGGAAGGAGAGTAAGCCGGAATTTCCTCAACTTCAAAATCCGAAGGTTCGACCTTGATTTTTCCCCCACAACCCGAAATCGACTGGGTGAGATAGGGAACTTCCGGAATAGATAATGGTGTCATACACCTATTTTAGGGTGAGCGAGAATTTTCGTACCGAAATCTGCCGAGGAATCGAACGAGCAAAAGTTTTCGTGCCGAAATCTGCCGAGGAATCGAACGAGCAAGATGCGAATCACCAAGGTCGATCAAACCCGTCGTTGCTGATCTCGTTGGCGAACCATTTGGCTAATGGGTTTGAATTGCGGATGATCGGCCCCACCGAGCCATTCAAAAGCAATGCTTTCCACCGTCGTGGGGATGACCCCTGACCATTCCATCCGTCGAATGGCCGTTTCATGATCGAGGGCAAAGCGACTCGCGACCCCATCCACAGGCAGAAAGACTTTGAGGCCATCGGTCAAAAGGTCGAGAGCGGTTTGCATCACACAAACATGGGTTTCCATCCCCAGTAAGATCACATGCGGTCGATCGGATCGTTTCAATTCCGTCAAAAGTCCTGCAGCACCACAGCAAGAAAAGGCTAATTTAGAAGGCCGATCGTCCTTGAGTCGTCGTGCAATTTCGGGATGAGTAGGGCCAAGCCCTTTGGGATATTGTTCCGTCACGAAGGTAGGAACCTCAAGGTGGTTGGCCACATCGAGCAGAAAACCCACCTCGCGGAGAAGCGATTCCGAAGAGGGGATCGCTGCCAAAAGTTTCTCCTGAATATCGATGACCAAAACAGCAGAATTACGGATCGTTAATCGCGGAAGATTCATAATTTTTGCACAGGTTAGATAAAGGTCTCGGGGGTGTTTTAGGGGATGTTTTAGAGAATCACAGCTCATCGGGATTGGAAACGGAGCGTGGCTTCCAACAGTTTGGAACGGGTCTTGAGTGTGGCTTCCCGATCATCCGGATCATCGGCCGTGAGCTTAGCAAGTTCCTTATAAAGCGTGAGAATTTCAATCGCTTTATCCTGAAGTGACTGATCCTCTGTCGGTAATTTCAGGCTGCGAATCTGCTGGATTTTTTCCGGAATCGATTGTTCAAATTGTCGAAGTGCTTCTTCCTGCTTTGGCCAATCGGGAGACTGCTTCACGAAGGGGAACAAAGGATCGAAGGGCATTTTGCCAGTGATGTCTTGCCATTCTTGGGCAACAGGTTGAATCACTTCGAGAAGTTTCGCTTGCACTTTGGCCGTTCTTTCTCGTTTCTCTGCTGTAATAAAAGGTTTCAATCGGGGATCACTTTCCATGAATCCGGCAAGGAGCATCATGGCCGTGGTTGGGATCAGCGCGATTTGAATGCCAATAAAGGAACGGCGCGAGGCCGGACTAAACATATGGGCCCGCATCAATACCCCGAGCAAGACCCCTGCTAAGGCCCCACCGAGGTGACCTCCTAAACTCACACCCGGAATGAAACTGATGCCAAAAATCAAAACCCCATTGATGAGAATGTTCGTCATTCGGGCTTGATAAATTTCTGGATCGTAGTGATCGCGGTTGAGATAAAAAGCAACGGCCCAAGCAGTAAAAATACCACATATCGCACCGCTGGCCCCCACAGTATTCATGACCCGATCGGGTGTGCCCGGATCGAAAATCACTGCTAAACACGAACCACACAAGGCCGAAATTAGGTAGATCAACAAGAAACGCCGACTGCCCCAAAACGATTCGGAATTTCGCAACGAAAATAGGGCAATCATGTTGACGATAAGATGAAAAGGCGCCAAATGTAAAAAGGCAGCGCTCAACAATCGCCAATACTCCCCCCGAGCGATTCCCGACGCGGAGACCGAACCCAGTTGGTGTAAAGTGGCGCCATCGCCTACCATCAATTTTTGAAAGGGAACCCCTTTGCTCAATCCTAGGCCCAACGTCACTAAGTACATCACCATATTGGCAACGAGTAACAGAAGGACAATCGGACCAGTTCGAGTGTTGAACAACCCTTCGCGGGCCTGTTCCCCTTGCTCGAAAGAGTTCGTTGCAGGATCGCTGGTTGGCTCGTCGGAGTTCGGAAGCGTGAGTGTCGATTCTTCGCGGAGCCTTTTGAGAAAAAGCGGATTTTGCGCAATCTCGATTCCTAAAGGAGTCATCTGATACCCTTGACCCACACCCGCTTTCCAATCCGTTAGTTTTATCAAGCCGAGCATCCGTAGATCGTTGAGCGCACGATCCACTTCTTCGGTGGGAATCTCTGGGGAGAGAGGTTTTTTATGGGGATACCATGCTTCTGGAGAAAGGCGAAGGCAGGTCTGCAATATCTGTTCACTCAGGTCGGGTACGGCGGGTGGCATATTTTCTCGTAGACAAATCGTTTGCTTTACTGATTTATTGAATGGGGTTCAATTTTGAAAAACAAGGAAGCGGTAAAGTTGCGTTCCTCCCATCAAAGGTTGTTTAACTATTTTTATGTAACGAAATATCGATCCTTATACAGGGATCGTCAGAGGTTGGGGGCCTAAAGTGACGACAGTAAAATGGATCGGGGGGTGGCGTTCTAAATATCCCAATAACGAATCAATCGAAAGCGAATCGATAGCGGTTTGCAATTCGGAAATCGGTCGCACCCGCTTCAGATAATACCAATCGGAACTAATACTGGCCGCCCGTGCTGCGGTCGATTCTTGACGCATAATCAAGGCCGATTTCAGCCCCACTTTGACCCGATCGAGTTCTTCCATCTCGATCCCGTTTTTCAAAAGTCGAAACTCCGCCAAAGTCCGGTCCAAAGTTTCCTGTGCTAATTCGGGGCGTGCCCCCGCATAACCGAGAAAGGTTCCCCGATCGCGGAGCGTCTCATAGGTTGCATAAACAGAATAGCATAGGCCGTATTTCTCGCGGACATTCATGAACAAGCGAGAACTCATATCCAGAGATAAAACCCCCACAATGCCGCGAGCATTGTAAAAATCCGGATCGTTCATGGGGACACTCGGCACCGCAAAAGTGATCTGGGTTTGATCGATCTCACGCGGGATATGAACCGACCGCGGCGCAGAAGGTTGCGGTTGATAAGGGGGGCGGGGCTTCGGTTTCCAATCCTTAAAAATTTCCCCAACGGTTTCTCGTAAAGCCTGCCATTCAAAATCCCCCGCCACGGAGAGAATCACATCCTGAGGTTGCACAAACTGCGCCACCATATTGCGAACATCGGCAATCGTGCTGGATTGAACCCCCGACTCGGTACCATGAGTATCTCGGTTGATGGGGGGGGGGTAATAATTTTCCTTCAGGGCAATGAGGGTTTGACGTTGTGGATCATCTGCCAACGAGTGAATATCCTGCAGAACCAACGCCTGAGCTGCCGCCAATTCTTCTTCAGGGAGATGGGGCCTTTGCAGCATATCTCCGTAAATTTTCAGGGCTGCCAGAAGTTCACGAGATAAACACGAACCCGAAAAATTCATATTCATCAAGCCGACACTTTCCCCTCGATCGACCCCCAGCGAATCGAGCGCGTCGGAAAGTTCGCGACTATTTCGGGAACCGGCTCCGCGTGGGATCAGTTCGCAGGTCAACGAGGCTAACCCCAGACGATCCTCCGGCTCGTACACGGCACCGGCAGGGATCAGAAAGTTGAACGCTGCCGAGCGAACCGATATCATTCGGTCCGCCACGAGTGTCAAGCCATTCTCAAACGTGTGCGAGTAAATTTCTTGTATCACGATGTTCTCTTTTCAAATTTCTCAAATAGAGGGTTGCTCCCCCTGAACAGGGGTCACTTCCCGATAGACTATTTTATGCTGCCGAAAGCCCAAGGAATAATACAAGTTCAAAGCGATATGATTTTTCATTGTGACTTCGAGTTGGGCTTGGGGCATCCCTTGGCTGCGGAAAGCATGTAACACTTTCAGCAGTAACATTCTCCCTAACCCGTAGCCCCGATAGATCGGCACTACACCAATGTTCTGAATCAAACCACAATCGTTCTGTTCGTTAAGCAACGCTTGCACCGTACCAACTGGCTGACCGTGCCGCGTGAGTAACCAAGTTCCCTCGGCAAAGAAACGGGGATGCCCACAAATCGAATCGACAATCAGGCTGCAACCGGTGGGGCTTCCCAAATTGGGGAAGACGACCGAATCGATCGACTGTTGGAACGATTCGTACAGCGTCTGGGCATGTGTCGAACGAAGATTTTCCTGCCAAGCCAACCATTCAAACGAACTCGGCAGCACAGAAACAGGGGGAATCTTCTGCAAAGAGATTCGCAGACATCCCCGTTTGACAAACGTCTTCTGGTTCGACTCAACCCGATGAGGCTTCCGCGAAGGGATTAAATTCCACATAGTATAGATGCCGGTAAAATTCGTTTTCGACGATAAGTTGTTTATGGTCCCCCGAAGCGACCAACTTACCCTCGTGGATGAGGAATAGTGTATCGCAATCTCGTAAGGTACTCATCCTATGGGGAAGAAAAATGATCGTCTTGTTGGGCATGATGCGATTCAACGTATCATCCACAAGGTCTTTGGTATCGTCATCTAAATGTTCCGGAGGCTCCTCAATAATGTAAAGCGAAGGATCGCGAAGGATGGCCCGCGCCAAGGCCACACGGAATTTTTCGCCCGAGGTGAGTAAATGCCCCATCTCACCGATGGGGGTTTCATAACCGTAGGGAAGCCTTTGAATAAATTGATGAGCATGGGCCAGTTTAGCGGCTTCTATGATCTGAGGCAGGCCAAAGCCCGGATCCCCACAGCCGATGTTGTTGGCAACCGTATCGTTAAAGACATAGTGATCGCTCAGCACCAGACCAATTTGAGATCGTAACGAATCCAAGGTGAGCCATTTCAAAGCACGGCCATCGATTTTAATTTCCCCCGAGGTCGGGTCCGTCCAGCGTGGTAAAAGGGTCACCAACGCCAGTTTGCTCGGTTGATCGGGGCCAACAATCCCGACTTTTTGACCTGCTCGAATCTTGAGATTGATCTTGTCCAACAGTAGCTCGCCGGACACTCGGTCTTTTAGGGTGACATCGTTAAACTCGATCGAACGTGAAATTTCCGGAAGAAAATCGGCTTCGGGATAGGTCACCACATCGCCCCTTCGTTCGAGAAATTGATAGATTTCCTCGGCGGATTCCTCACCTTTTTGCCGTATCTTCTTCCCTTCCGACCAGAGCTTGATGGGGAAATACAGCGAAGCGGTCGAAACCAGAATGATAAATAAGGCCGGTATGCTCACTCCACCTCGAAGGGCCGTCAGCCCCGCTAAGAACAAGAAGATTGCCGTTGCCAGCCCCGCAAAAAGAATCAGAATGGGCCGACCCAGCGATTCACCCCGATAACGTTTATGGAAAGCCTGTGCGTATTCGGTCAATTGTCTTTCGACCCGTGCTTGATTGAATGCTTCCATCAGATAAGTTTTGACCACGCCGATTAGACGGAGACTTTCGAGAAGATAAAGCAATTTCTTCTGAGCGACTCGCCCCATCGACCTTCCCCCTTGCCGTAAATTCGCAGTGAATTGCCCCGCCAAGGACCATACCACCGCTCCCAGAATCAGGGCCGCTATCCCAAGGAAAGGATGGGCCAACAGACCAATCGCCACAAACAGAACGATTTGAGACCAGAACCGATTGCGGGCACCCACATCGTAATAAAGCGACTCGTGAAGATGATCGACATGCTTGGTGAACAATTGGGTCGGTTCTTCCAGTTGGGCCGGCGTGAGGGCAAAGGTGCTGACCCGCAGGTTATGATGATACAAATTGCGTCGCAACCGAGTGACCGCCTCTAAAGAAGCGCGAGCGGCCATTTCTCGTAGCAAAATGACAAAGCCCCCCCGAAGCAAAATGCCAATCACACCTAAGATAAACAGCCCTAATAAAAACCCGTGATTGGCATCATCGTGGGACCAGCCCCAAGGGGAAAGGGCCGTAAAAATGCCAATCGGCCGACTTAACCAAGAATCCCGAACCCGAACGGCAAGGGAAAGCAACCCATAACTTTGGGGATCGAACGGGCTTCGTACCGTCGGCTCTTTCACAGGCGAGGGGGAGGGCAATGTTCCCTCACTCTCGCCATTGGGCAAAGGGGGTAAATAGCGATCGGCGGCCGATTCACTGACGCGACGTTTCAGATATAACCAAATCGTACCCCGATGATAGGTTTCCCACTCGTGCAACGCCAAGGCGCTCACATCCCCCGTGAGGTGACGTTTTTTCGCCCACTCCTTCAGGGTTTTGGAATCGGCTTGGCTAGGGGGGGGGGGCATTTCCAATTTCTCAAGGGATAATGCTCCCAATCGCTTCAGTGCCTCTTGACGTTCCTCAACCGGATAACTGTGCCAAATTTCTGGAAGCGATTCTTGCTCCGCAGCAGAGATTTGCTGGTAGGTCGGAATACGACCTTGGTGAACGAGCAGGTCAACAAACAACGCTCCCACAAGAATCAGATACACGCTCATGAGAGAGGCGCCAACAGCCGCCAATCGAGCCAGCCACCTCGCTCCCTGTGCGGTGCTTAATAGGTCTTGCGCACGGGTATAGCCGGAGCGTTCCATAAATCCCTCACTGAGAAGCAAACTCGGGAGTTAATCTATTATTAGTCTAACCAAAGTTTGCAAGCCTTGCAAACGGACCCCGTGGGGACTTTCCTTTTTTCTCTCAGTATCTTTCGGGATCGGTCCGAATAATCGCTGGATCAGTGCGAGCTAGTCTCAAAACCTGTGGGATTGAATTTCATTCGGTGCTTCATCAATCCAAATCAGTGGGTGATAATCGCTGGATAGTCGCTGGATGATCGTCCGATAATCGCTGGATAGTCGTTGGATAATCATTCGATGATCGCCGGAAATGATCTCAACCTCGGAAGGGGGGGGAAGTCCACTTTGGAGGAAGGGAGAACATCAACATCGGGGCCTGTCTGGACGATTATGCATCCGATGTGTTGATTGGGTGAATCTCCTCACGGCCCCTCCGCTCCCCCTCTAAAACACCAGATTATTTGAACTTCGGGAGTTCTCGTTTCAAATAGTCGTAGCGTTGTTTGTAACGATCTTTAAGCCCTTTGGCCTCATTATCAAGAAAGTTCCCACTATTTTTTTCAAAGGCATTCAGGGCCTCTTTCGTGGGTTTGATCCATTCATCGATCCGGTCATTAATTGCTTTAAGATCGAAGTGCTTTTCGTAGATTTCCCTCATTTTGGCAGCATAGATTTTTTTCCCCTCTTCGTGTTCGAGGACGGCTCGCGTGACCATTCCTTGCCAGCCGTGCCATAGGCCCTCGTTCGGATTTTGCAAAAGTTGATCTTTGCCATGTGGGATAAAGACGGCTTTGCCCCCATTCGGCGGGAAGTAAACGCGATAGTTGTTTCGATTGCGATGGTAGCCATCCCAATCGCACATGATGGTTTGAAGGGCCGCATCGGCACAGAATTTTTCGACATCGAGTAATTTAGAAACGGCCTCGTAGCGTTTTTTGGCATCGCCAATTTGGCAGGCCTTGGCGAGTTCTTTAATATCTTTTCGTTCGTTTCCGGGGCCATCGTTTAATTTCACATTGCCATTATCCACATCCTGTAAGAAGCCGCCGTCATAAAGGTTTCCCCCCGTTGCTTTGGGAAAATTCCGTTTCACAAAGCCACCGTCGTAACCTTCTTTCAGAACGTACAGCCCCCACTTGCGACCATTCAGCGTAACGATTGCATGCCCTGCCCGAGCGGTGGGAATACCCATTTTCAACGCGATTTCCGAGAACATGATTTCATTCATGAATGTCCCATCTTGCACGGAATTATTCAGATGAAATTTATCTAACCCCTTGTAGTCCTGATTGGCCCTGAACTTATCGAGGTTAATGGTCAACGCAGGCTTATCATTCCAGCCCCGAAAGGAGCCAGCCGCCCCTTTGAGGTGAATTCCCACATCGGTAAATTTTTCATCGTTGAACTGTAAGGTGCATTTCACATAATTACGGGGATTCCCCATGAGCTTTTTGAGTTCCTCTTCAGGCACATCAATTTTGATCCGATGGACGGCGCCGGGTTTGAAAATCTCACTGGTTTTATCTACCTTTTCTTTCGTTTCGGTTTTAGGCTCGGGTTTCGCTTGTGCATCAACCACTAAAGGCCAAGCCAACAAAATTACCCACGCGAAATAATGACAGGGTTTCATTCGATTTCTATCCTCAAAGTCTTCTTCATCTCACAACAATTTTGGGAATTCGTTCAATCCCTTCGGTCGAGAATCTCAGTTCGAGATCATGGCGACTATCCGATTTTGTTCCGATCGGTATTGGGT
>CAZFDX010000318.1:0-2686 GCA_964518325.1 uncultured Alcaligenaceae bacterium
CCCCAATAGCATGGTGTTAACCTTGTTGGGGGCCGGTTTATTGTGGTTTGGCTGGTTTGGCTTTAATGGCGGTTCGGGATTGAACAGCTCGGAACTCAGTTCCTCGGGCTTTGCAGACACGCAAGCCGCAGCCGCAGCCGCCGGCCTGAGGTGGATTATCGCAGAGTGGCTAGTGAAAGGTAAACCAACCGCTATAGGGTTAGCTTCCGGTGTGGTGGCAGGATTAGTCGCTGTGACCCCCGCCTCGGGATTCGTCTATGCTTGGGGGGGGGCAATCATCGGCCTATTTTCCGGTGTGATTTGCTTCGCTGCCATTCACCTCAAAACGATTTTTGGTTACGACGATAGCCTCGATGCCTTTGGCGTACACGGTGTCGGTGGCTTTGTGGGTGCTTTGCTCACTGGTATTTTCTGCTATGCCTCGGTGCAATCTGCCAGTGCCGATGGTACTTTGGGTTACCTTTGGACGAAGAATCGCCCCAACTCGATTACGGCAGAACAAACGAAACTGAAAGCACAGAACGAAGTCCTTGAGAAACAACTCGCCGAAGCGAAAAAGGCCGATGACAAGAAAGCCGTTGCCATTGCCCAATACCAACTCGATTCCAACGCGAACACCCTCAAAGCTCTGGAAACGGAACTCGAACAAGTGAACGACAAACTCAAGGAATACGAAGAGAAAAAACGAGGCCCCTTGACCCAGTTCTGGATTCAAGTCAAAGCCTCGCTGTTTTCGGTCCTCTTCGCAGGGATTCTTTCGGTTGGTCTGGTGGCTTTAGTGCATGTGGTGACGGGTAAAAACTTCACCACCAGTTTGGAGCATGAACAAGAGGGATTAGATCGCACGGAGCATGGAGAAGTTGGCTTCGATCTCGGCCTTGCCTTGGATAGCGTCCCTACTGGTGTTCGCACGGAACCCAAAGCCGCGAAGGTTCCACCCGGCGGGAAGCGTTTCGAGATCGTCGTCGAAGGGGTCGAAAACGGCAATCTCATCCATGCTTGGAGTGAATTATGCCAGCCCTCGGATAATCCCCCCAGTGCGGAATTCAAATCGATTTATCCCTACGTCACCACCGTGCAAGGCAATCGTTTCCGTCTCCGTGGCGGTGATCCCAAAACCCTGAGTGTCAACATCCAAAAACTCTTTAGCGAAAAACTCAATCAACCGAATCTCAAGGTCCGAATCGAAGAATAATACCGACTCTCTGCGTTTCCCCTCTGCCGAAACGAATCGTTTCCCTTCTACCTAAACGAATCGATCAAGACTCAAAAGGTCCGAATCGAAGAATAATCCCTACGCTTATCCCTGTTCTGCAAAATCCCTGAAGGTGTTCCGATTATCACTAGGTTTGTCGTGTGGGTCGAGTTTTTGATGGTTGAATTTGGGTATGATCTGTTAACATGGGTAAAAAGGAATTTAACCGAACCCGCAAAGGAGCCAAGAAATGGTGATCCAAGCCAATCCCCCAGAACCCTCTCCCGAAGTGATCGAAGACCCCGAATTGCGAGATAAAATCTACAAGGTGTTTCGCGACTATTTCAAGAAAGCCGAAAAGAAACGCCGTTGGAACATCGACACGGATATTCCTTGGGATCAGGTCAATAAAGATGTCGATCCCGTAGTTGCCGACGTGATCGAAACCTTCTGCATGGTGGAACTTTACCTACCCGACTATTTGGCCAAGCAGCTCCCTGCGGTGCGTGCCAATCGAGGTCGTGCTTGGATGCTCGCCAATTGGGGGTATGAAGAATCGAAACACTCGATGGTTCTGGAAGATTGGCTCATTCGGTCGGGACATCGGACCGAAAAACAAGTGCGCGAGATGGGGGATGATCTTTTCTCCCGAGAGTGGAACGTTCATTATGGTAATTCACGCAGTGCAGTGATTTATACCATGTTTCAAGAACTCGCCACGCGACTACATTACCGCAACCTTCGAGCGATTGCTGCCGGAAGAGACCCTGCACTGGATAAAATTCTTGAATTAGTCATGCAAGATGAGGCAGCCCATGCCCACTTCTTCCGAAGTCTCGTACAGCTTTATTTAGAGTATGATCGAGAGCGAACCATCGAACATTTCCGACACGTTGTGCGAACCTTCCACATGCCTGCCGATTCCTTACTCGCACAGGGAAGACAACGCATGGCCAACATTCGTGCTTTGAAAATTTTTGATGAATCAATTTACTTTACCGAAGTTTATCAACCCCTCGTCCAAGCCCTAGGTTTGACTAAAGACGAGTTGAAGCCCAAGAA
The DNA here is from genome assembly GCA_964518325.1 of uncultured Alcaligenaceae bacterium. Lineage (GTDB taxonomy): Bacteria > Planctomycetota > Planctomycetia > Gemmatales > Gemmataceae > SKW135. Next base: position 2,258 of record CAZFDX010000318.1, read on the forward strand.
AGTGCATCGCGTTTCCTGAAAGTGAATCGCCTGTCCTCACTGGGCGTAGCTAGAATCGGCATAGGTGAAGAAAGGGTATCGCATTCCCTGAAAGGGCATCGCGTTTCATTAGAAAGACGATTTTACCTCCTATTGAATCCGACTCTCGAAAAACGATATTCTGAGTTAAACCTGCTCAGGGAAAATTTCCAATTTCCGAGATGGATCATGAAAAGAAGGGTCGAGGGGATTATTTCTTAATCACAGGAACCTGAGGAGCAAAAGAGTACCAATATCGGGTCGGGATCAACATACCGACCAAACAAAACATGGCACAGAATACCCAAGCGACAGCACATCCGGTGGCAAGAGTAGCATTGAAGCCGTAAGCATGAAGGCCGATACCGAGTTGGTTGGTACCGAACCAACTCCAAACAGTTACGGCCGCTC
>CAZFDX010000319.1:0-2028 GCA_964518325.1 uncultured Alcaligenaceae bacterium
TCGTCGGCAGCGTCAGAGGGCTATAAGAGACAGACCCTTATTGGCCCATGAAGATATGCGGGTTCGCACCGTCGCACAGAATAGTTTGCGACGCATCGGCTCCGTGGCAGTCCCCGATTTGGTCAAGGCCCTCAGCGAACCCAATGCGATATTGCGTGAAAAAGCCGCTGCCGTTTTGGGGATGATCCGAGCTTCGCGTGATGAGGTGGTGACTGCTTTGCTGGAAACCAGTTTCGATCCCGATCCGGATGTGCGCTCGGCAGCCCGACAAGCACTGGATCGATTATGTCTCGAATCTTCGGTCGGTTCTCGCTTCTAGAATTCTTCCGAGATTGGCAGAGATAGAGTTGTTCGCCGTTAGGGTCGTTCAACCAGCGTGCTGTTCTCGCTTCTAGAATTATTCCGAGATTGGCAGAGCAGTAACAACAATCTCTCATAGCGATATGTGCCGCTGACGATACAGCATCCTTGGCGCGACATCAGCCTTGGAACCGCTTCTCACTCATTCCCCTCTCTACGGGGGGGATGTTAGATTTCGCGATCGGGGTTCCAACGCAACTCGATCGCACTCGACCAAATTCCATCCACCGGCAAGACCCGCCAGCCGGAATCGATATCCCGCTCCATCAGATTGGGAGCATCGGTCGCACAGGTGTACGGTTCCCAGCAAATGGCCTGTCGATGGGCCGGCGTAAATATCACCGATTCGCGAAAATCCCGACTAGCCCAAATTTCCAAGGCCCCATTCTGATTCTCCACCCCGAGCGCTGCCCAGCAGAAAAGCTGATCGTGGGTCGGTCCCGCAAGCGGGTCCAGATCGGTATACAGCGTATCCGGTTGACTCATGCCGATCATTCGCGGACGATTCCAATTCAGATCATCGGGAAGAGGCTTCTTCTCACCGGTAGGCAAATTGTGGATCGTCTCCCAAATATGGCGAGCCGGTGCATGAAGCCGGACTTGGGAGACGTCGGAAATTCCTGAGAAACAAAAGTAAGGATGAAGGCCAAAGCCAAAAGGAAAAGCCGTTGGACCGACGTTCTGCACCCGCCCTACGATTCGCAAATACGTTTCAAAAAGGCGATAGGTGACCGAAAGAACCGCATCGCCCGGCCACAGTCCCGCATGATTTGGGAGATCGACACTCAATTGAAAATCGCCATGCAACCAAGCCGATTTGCTATCACTTCCATAGCCAACAACACGCCAAGGATTGCGGGGGGCAAAGCCGTGAATCGCATGGGATTGCGTCGAGTCGTTTTTGGGAAGTTGGTATTTCTTTCCTTCAAAGTGCAAAACACCGTCCGTAAGCCGATTGGGAAAGGGAAACAATATGGGGATACCCGAACGGGTCGGCACCGGATTGGTCTCCCATTCTGGGGAGCAGTAGAGCAGATCGCGACCTTGTTGAGTCCATTTCAGGCAATTGAAACCGTGAGCCGGCCAGATATGAATTTCCGTAGCCCGATCATCACGAAAGAGCCGGTAGACGTCACTGGTTTTGCCGCCGGCAGTGCGCTGCTCGGTTTCGATATGGTATTTCATGGGTGCAATCCTTGACCGACAAAGGCTAAAGAGAATAAGAACGAATAAGCCATGCCCACAATAGGTTAGAAAAACGGTGCCTGAAGAAAAGAGCCTCTCCCAGAAACGCCCTCCGGTTCCAGATTCAAAGCGTAGATAGGGAAAAAGGAATTCAAAAGGGCCAAAGGCTGAAGGTTGAAGATCAAAGATCAAGGTTGAAGAGAAAAAAAGAAATTTTCTGGTTCAACTGTCATTGCAGTACAACCACGAAGGTAATAAAGTAAAAGGCATTTATGAATCGTTAAAGAGAAAACCGCCCCCATAAATCAAATAATCCAACAAAGAAGAGATTTTCTCAACAAGGGGATAGGGTCTCAAACACCCAACAAAACCGATGGGTTCGATCATTGAGGAGCTATGAGCACGCAGTCTTATTTACAGTGGTTTACCGCTTTGACTGGGCACGATTCACCACGCCCTTGGCAAGTCGAACTGGCTAAAGAC
>CAZFDX010000320.1:0-3431 GCA_964518325.1 uncultured Alcaligenaceae bacterium
GGTGAGTTTTTACCGAAAAATCCCCCTTTTATGGCCTTATGCTTGCCGGTTGTGGCGGGGGTCGGGGGCAAACTCCCTTCCTGAAGTCCCTCCGCGGGGGTTTTGCTCTTCATCTGAGGGGTATCGGGCAGAATCTCAACGGGATCCAGATTCATAGCAATTCACCACACGGGGTATAAAACGCCATAAAGTTCAGGGGGTTCGTATGTTACGTCGTTCTATTTCAAGGAATCGAACCTAAAACCAACTGAAGTGTGTGATGAATTTCGCAAATCGAAAAGGAGATTCCGACTAAGTGAGAAAAAATATTTCTTGCCCTGAAGCAATTTTATGCAAGTTTTGGGAAAGCCCTTCGATGATGGTTTCAACTCAACAAAATCGTTGAGGACGTTGTGCATTCGATCGTATTCAAGAGGTTACCATGCGAGTTAATCCTTATAGCGTTAGCAACCCCATCGATTCTGTGAAATCCGTCGATTCTCAACGCTCAACGAATAAGGCCTCGGAAATCGACAGTATCGCCAAGCCCGAAGGGGATGGTGTGGCTCGCTCGGGTGAGTTGTCTCGGTTGTTGAGTTTGTTGAGCGAAGTCCCCGAGGTTCGCGACGAGGTCATCAACGAGGTTAAATCTCGTTACGAAGCGGGGGACCTCAATACTCCGCAGGCGGCCCAAGATTCCGCCGCTGCGATGATCGAACTTGAGCGCAGCTTGTAAGTCGCGCAAGGCCGCGAATGATCCGATTTCAATGAACGAGGTGACAGAAAAACATATGTTATTTCTGTGACCTCTCTTTTTGGGATCGTTTTGCGTTGCTCAAACACAGAGTGAGCAGGTTGGCCTTTGTGTTGCCGGATTCAGCAAGGGGAGGCTGGATTATTTGCTTAAGGTCTTAACAAATTCCAAAACTTCAGCGGGGTGTTTTTCCGGATTCACCTTGTCATAAATCTTGGCGATCTTTCCTTCTTTATCAATCACCCAAGTGGAGCGGGTTTTCACACCCAGTGCCGTCATCAATTTTTTATCGGGGTCCGCAAAGAGTGGAGTCGTGAGATTGTATTTCTCGGTAAATTTGGTTTGCGCTTCGAGTTTATCCGAGCTAAAACCAATCACCACCACACCGAGAGCATCGAATTCTTTTTTGAGGTCCCGAAAACCGCAAGATTCTTTCGTACAACCGGGGGTATCGGCTTTGGGATAGTAGAACAAAACAACGACCTTCCCTTTCAGGTCTTTCAAGCTCACGGTATCGGCACCTTTTTTGAGAGAGCTGATTTGCGTAGCAGTAAGGGGCACATCGGGTGCGGGATCGCCGACCTTGGGAGGATCGGCAGCGAGAGCCAGTAAGGTTGTGCTCAACAGGCCTAAGGTGAGACCCAGTAATCGATTCATGGTGTTCTCCTAATTAGAGGTGACCGTATTTTATCCCCCATAACGAGATTGGGAATAGAAAAAAGCAGGGCATCAGCCGAGGGAGCAGGGGAGAGCGGGGGGAGCCGAGGGAGCAAGGATAGCAAGGATAGCAACGGCTTCGAGGTGTTATTCGCAAGGGTGATTTCGGCAAGTGTATCCACTTTTTGATAGATTATGTAAACTGGAATCGTAGGCTTTTTTGGAGATTGTGACCGTGGCGAGCAAATACCCCTACCAGATCGAGGCTCCACCGCGAGAACGTCTCCCCCGTCATGTGGCGATTATCATGGATGGGAACGGGAGATGGGCACAAGAACGAGGCCAACAACGTGTTGAGGGGCATTTGCAGGGGGCTTCCACCGTTCGGGAAATTGTTGAAGAAGCCAGCGAACTCGGACTGGGTTATCTCACCTTATATGCCTTTAGCAGTGAGAATTGGAAGCGCCCCGCAGCAGAGCTAGAATTTTTGATGGCCTTGCTGCAACAATATCTGGTGGAAGAACGCCCGACCATCATGAATAACAATATCCGCTTTCGGGTGATTGGTCGGCGGGACGGGTTATCGCCCGAGGTTTTGCAAGAAATCGATGATCTCAGTCAAATCAGTGAGAAGAACACCGGTTTGACTTTGATTTTAGCGATCAACTACGGCAGTCGTGGGGAACTGGTCGATGCGATGCAGCGCATTGCCTGCCAAGTCCGTGCCGGCGAGTTATCCCCCGAGCAGATTACCGAATCGACCATTGCCCATGCTCTTTACACCAACGGGATACCCGATCCCGATTTGCTGATTCGCACGGCAAACGAAATGCGGGTCAGCAATTTTCTGTTATGGCAGATTTCGTATGCCGAGTTTTGGGTCACTCCGATCCATTGGCCTGAATTCACACGCGATCATTTTCGGCAAGCCCTTTGGGACTATACCAAACGGGATCGCCGTTTTGGCGGCCTGAAAAACTGACGTTCATGAGAGTATCCCCTAGTAACTTGTTTGGGTCACGAGCCGTAATGATTGGAGTAGTGATCTGTAATGATGGCAGGATTTCAATGTGAAATATGATGGCAACACTTTATTAACAGTTTTAATCCTTGCGAATAATTTTGACATTTCGGAATGCAACCGAGGCAGAATTCAACATAAATCCTAATGAGCATTCATTGCCATAGGTGTGTTCTTTCGGGAAGGGATTGTTCTTTAACGCAAAGGTAATATCTTCCATCTCCGATTCCGGAATATGATTTTTGATACGGATCGGGGGGCAATCATCAATCGAAAACTCTGTCGTTTCACCATCGAGCAGGGCCATGAACTTTCTCCAAGAAGGAACCGGTTTTGCCGGCAATTCCTTCACTGAGTCAGTATGATCGTACTTAAAGACCCGATGCCTAAAATCCTCTGTGAGATGGTACACCTCCGAGCTGGCTAGGAGATGCTGGTTCTTTTCTGCAAACATATCTCGGATACTAAAAGCTCGAAATAAAAGATAAAAATCCTTTTCAGCACGATGGATGAGAGTTCCATTCACAAACGAAAATGTACTATTCGGGCTTGCAACCAATCGATATTCTCCTTGAAATTGATATTTTCCTGACGGTAACTTCTCAGCAAATCGAATAAATGTGGTTTCAAAACTTTGGATGGAATAGGCATTAATTTGAGAGTTGAATTCACTGGTCACTCGATTAGAAATTAAATATTTCGGTGGATAAATGGCTTTGCCTGATTCATCGATTAAGGTTACCTTGCCTTCTTTTTCGAGAACTTCTAACATCGAGGGGGGGGCGGAGGCTCATCTACCCGGGCGGGTCTCATGGTTGCGAATAGCGAACCGGTGCCGAGGACAAGCAGCACAAACAGAATTATGGCCCGATGATGCCAACGATAATACCAATTTTTCAAATCGCGGTGCAATTCTTTGGCGGTTTGATAGCCCCCTTCTTTGGCACAACAGCGAGCAATGATTTTATCAAAGGCTTTGGGAATCTTTTGGCCCTTTTTCTTCTCGATCGAGAGAGGGGG
>CAZFDX010000321.1:0-6212 GCA_964518325.1 uncultured Alcaligenaceae bacterium
CCCAACGCCCGGAACCCACTGGCGATAGCCAATTTCGCGTGGTGGCCAACACTGGTCAACACCCCAGCGACGCTCGCTACGTTCGGGACGCGATTTACTCGGCCCGATTTGCCGCGTATATGAGGGTTCCCGATTTTGAACGCCCCCCAAAATACACGCAACTCTATCAAGAAGAATTGCGAAAAATCGTCGAACGGGAGTTAATCCTCGATGAGATGTACGCTTTCTTAAGTGAAAAAAAGAAAGCGAACCTGTTGACGAAACTCAAAGAGGCCGCCTCGAAAGAGGCCGATAATAAGCTCGCTGAATTCAAGAAGATGCAAGGTGTCACCAGCGAAGAGGAGTTCCGTCAGGTTCTCAATGGTCAGGGATTAACCGTCAGTGGCATCCGCCGACAGATCGAGCGGCAATTCATGATGCAAATGTACTTCCGCGATCGGTATCTTACACGGGTGGAAAACATCGGTTTGAATGACATCCGCGATTATTACGATACCCACAAGGAGGAGTTCAAATCGGAAGCGAAAATCAAATGGCTCGATATCTTCTTGTACAACGAAACACACGGTGGCCCTCAAAAGGCAAAGGCCGCTGCCGAGGCCCTCGTCAATCGAGCACGCAAGGAAGATTTTGCGGAACTCGCGAGCCAATTTTCCGAGGGAGATAGCAAAGATCGTCGCGGCGAGGGATTGGGAGAAAAACCGGGTGAGATTTTCCCACCGGAACTGGAACCGACTTTGCTCAAACTCAAACCGGGCGATATGGCCATTATCCCGAATGATTCGGGCTTTCATATCGTGAAAGTGGTGACCCGTACCTATGATGGCTACCGCGAATTCGATGAGAAAGTTCAAAGCGAAATTCGACGAAAAATTCAGATCATTTCCAGCGAAAGGGAATACAAAAAGGTTGTCGAAACCCTTTGGAAGAGAATCCAGCCTCAAATTTGGTATCGGGGGGAATAAACCCTCGTCATTCAGGCCATCTTTCGATCAATCTTTCATTCCAGAAGTAGTTTGAATGATCGGTAGGAAGGCTTCGGCTTTCCAAATGACCTGAACGACTCACACTCAAGAAGCGGCTTGAATGATCGGTAAGAAGGTTTCGGCTTTCAGACTGGCCCCTCCGACTAAGGCCCCATCGACATCGGGTTGTTTCAGAATTTCTTGGGCATTGTCTGCCTTCACGCTTCCGCCGTACTGGATAATCGTCTGCTGAGCGACCTCGTTGCCGAATCGTTTGCCAATATGTTGACGAATAAAGGCGTGTGCCTCTTGAGCTTGTTGAGGAGTTGCCACTTTCCCTGTACCAATCGCCCAAACGGGTTCATAGGCTAGCACGACCCGCGAAATTTGCTCGGCGGTCAAACCACTGAGACCGGCATCGAGTTGAAAGGCCAAAACGGCTTCGGTTTGCTGAGTTTCCCGTTCGGCCAGAAGTTCGCCGATACAGAAGATGGCGGTTAAACCGGCCGTCGTCGCTGCTTTGACTTTGCGGTTCAAAAACAAATCGGGTTCAGCTAAACCGTGACGTCGTTCACTATGCCCGATGATAACATAGCGGCCACCCGCATCCAAAATCATTTGCGGACTCATATCGCCGGTGAAGGCCCCTTCTGAAGCGTAATGGCAGTTTTGGGCACCGACCTGAACAAACGATCCTTTGACGATTTCTGCCACCGCCACCAGCCACGGAGCCGGAGGACACACCGCCACCGAAACTCGGTCATCCTTCACCCCCTCGGCCACGCTCTTCGCAAGGGCCACAGAAGATGCCTTGGAGGTGTACATCTTCCAATTACCCGCAATGAATTTCTTTCGCATGTTGATTCCCAATGAAAGACCAAAACGCTGTAACCAAAACTTCAATGATAGCAATACGCTCCCAAGGCTGCTAGGGAGCCTAGGGGATTCGACCCTTGTAGGAGACTAGTACAGCCGCTCACTCGGGATTAAAGGCCGTTTCTTTCACTTCTTTCTCATTCCAGCGAGAATGAGACGGAATGCTATTGTCCCGTTGGAATCGTGGTTTACAATACCCAAATACTGCTGTCATTCCCTACCTTTATCCCCAGTACTGCTATGTTTCCTTTGAATCGTCGTAACTTTTTGAAGACGTTGGGTCTTCTCCCCAGTGCAGGGCTTTTGTCGTCCGAACTGTTGGCCGACGAACCCAAAAAACCCCTGTTCAAAATCTCGCTGGCTCAGTGGTCCTTGCACAAAACGCTCTTTGCCAAGAAATTGGACCCTCTCGATTTCCCCAAGGTTGCCAAGGAAGACTATGGTATTCTGGGCGTCGAGTATGTGAACCAGTTTTACAAAGATAAGAAAAAGGACAACGAGTACGTTAAACAACTTCGGAAACGGTGCGATGATCTCGGTGTGACGAGCGTTCTGATTATGTGCGATGGGGAAGGTGCCCTCGGCGATGCGGATGAGAAAAAACGCAAAACCGCTGTCGAGAACCATTATGCTTGGATCGATTGGGCCAAAACCTTGGGTTGCCATTCGATCCGCGTGAATGCTCAAAGTTCGGGCACCTTCGATGAGCAAATGTCCCGCGCCGCCGATGGGTTGCGGATGCTCAGTGAACACGCCGACAAATACGATATTAACGTGATCGTCGAAAATCATGGGGGGCTATCCAGCAACGGGGCTTGGCTGGCTGCCACCATCAAGAAGGTCAATCATAAACGATGTGGCACCTTGCCCGACTTTGGCAACTTCCGCATTTCTAAAGATGAGGAGTACGATCGCTATAAAGGGGTCGAAGAATTAATGCCCTTCGCCAAAGGGGTCAGCGCCAAGAGCTACGATTTCGATGAAAAGGGTAACGAAACCAAAATCGACTTCCACAAAATGCTCCGGATTGTGCTGGCCGCTAATTATCATGGTTGGGTCGGAATCGAATACGAAGGGTCTCGATTGAGCGAACCCGAAGGAATCAAGGCCACTAAAAAACTGCTCGAACAAATTCTGATGGAACTCTCGAAAGGATAATTCCCCCTTCCCGCAGGGCAGGTCGATCGGCTCCAGAGCCAGTTCCCATTGAGTGTAGCGATTACTTTTTACAGTTCCCAGCTGCGTTGTACACCTTCACCCACTAGAGCCAGTTCCCATTGAGTGTAGCTATTACCTTCAACGCTGGCGCCATAATCCGCCGATGATTCGGCATCCCCGACGCTAAGCCAATCTTAAACTGGCTCTCGGGGTGGTGAGACGATCATCTTTTTGCGATTTATTCCTCGGCCACTGTGGTTCGGCCGGTGTTGACATCGAACTCGCTGAGCAAAGGAATAAGCATCGCCGCGATCGCAAAGCCTAGAGCAGCCCCCAAGGTCAGAAAGGGAACCAACGGGTCCGAAGATTCTTCGGAGCCGGGTTTAGCAATCAAGATATTCACCACAGCGTAAAACATCGCAAGAGGGGCAACAATCGAGGCCAAGGTTAAAGCAGGAGAAGGACGATCGGCACTGAGAACCCACCACAATCCCCCGATCCCCAAGCACAAAAATCCGCTGAAACTGAGCAACTGATTGCCCAAACTGCCACCATTCACAATAATCAGGTAAATACAAATCAGGGTTCCCACACACAAGAAAAAGACGGTACCCAAAGTTTGCACCGCAGCCAAACGGCTATTCTCCACCCGAAGGGAAATATGCAGCCCCAAAATCATCACAAAGGCAAAGAAGATCACAAGGGTTCCCAACACGCAGATCAACGGTAGGAAATTCTGCATAATTACCGATTCATCTTCCCGAGCAAACGCATACGCCCCCTTAAAGGCGTAGGCTATCGCAAGGATCAAGGTGGGTAAGATAAATTCCTTGGTGTTGTACAGGATACCACCGAGTTTACCGAAGATGAATTCTTTGGGACTTAGATCGGTCACTAATAAGAGGTCGAGTGCTTTGCCATCCCGCTCGGAGGTGATAGAGGTCATCGCCTGCGTACTAACCAAAAGCAAACTCAGGATCGAAATAGGGACCAAGCCATAGGCGGCGGCAAAAGCGGTCTTTTTTCCACTCGCCGGAGCAAGTTCGCCCCAAGCATAGTAACAAATCAGGGCAAAGATAATGCCAAAGGCGAGTTTGACCAATAAAGGTCGCCGACCATAAGCAAGGGTCCGAATCTCCCGCCAGAGAATCGGGTTTTCCCAGACTTCACGGGCTTGACCCGGCGCCGCATGCGCTTTGGCACGTTCTTCCGGCGAGAGAACTTTTTCATCACTTTCGCTATCTCGTTGGATAATTGGTTCCCCACTGGGGTTCCATTTGCGAAGCATGAATATCCCAAAGGTGTTCAGCAAAACGGTCAGCAGTAGCGAGCAAATCACGAATCCCCAGATGGGAGGCGGCGCCGATTCATTTTCACGGGGTTCCAGAATTCGTCGCAACGCGGAAAAAGGGTCCAGCCAAGAGGTCACCTCGGGACCGAAGAGCAGCCCCACCCCCTGAGCGAAGAACAAGTAGAAGACCAAAGCGAGCACAGAAAGCGCCAACGCCTGAAAGGTTTTTTCACGCCAAAGGGCCACTAAAGCACCGACCGATCCTGCCGCAAGAGCGGTGGCCAACATCACTAAACAGACCTGCAGTACCTGAAACGGTTCCACTCCCCCGAGCAGCAAACATAAAGCATAAAACGGTACGGTCACAAGGAAGAAAATGAGGATGGGAAGTAAACTGCCCAACATCTTCCCCAAAACAATTTCGTAATCCCGCATATCGGTCAAAAGGAGCAGGATAAAGGTTCGGCGATCCTTTTCTTGAGAGACGGTACTGGCAGCAGACAGAGCCGCAAAAAAGATCAGCAGGGTCAGTTCGAGATAACCGCTGATTTGGAACAGCAAAAGGCCAAAGCGAGCCGTTTCTCCCAAATAGGCCTCTCGGGTGAAGCCCACACTGGCTTGCCAAGCGGTAATGCCGAGCATCCACAGTAACACGAGAACCGCCAAGCGGGCAGCGTGATGTTTTTCTCGACGCGGAACAGTTAAAAATTCCCGATTGAAGATCGGTCCCAGCACGCCACTCTCTCTTTGCTCAGTTTGTGAAATTTTATCCTACCAATTCCCCCATGAGGTGCAATAACCCCCAAGGGTTGGTTTCTTAATATTTTTGGTACGTTACTACTTGGCGTTCTGTTCTTTCGGGATAGGAATGTAGGCAGACCGGATAATTTTGTCGGTTGAAATTCTCCCAAGATGTTCGCCGATTTTGCAAAAGATTCATGCTATTTTCAGAATTTCATCCGTAAATTATGAAGGTCAGTTTTACCACCACCTACGGACCTTAAATGGTCCAAAATGGAGTCTCAGATGATTCGTCGTTTTGCTGCAATCGCTATTGTTGCTGTCTTGGCTCTCGGCGCTGCTTTCGCTGAAGAAGTCAAAGGAACCTTTGTCAAGTACGCCGATGGCAAGTTGACCATCAAAGTGGACGACAAAGAAAAAGAGTTCACCGTCCCCGCCGATCTCAAGATCAAACGTAAAGGCAAAGATGGTAACGAAACCGAAACCAACGCTCGTGAATCGCTCGAAAAGATGAGCAAATTCATGGAAAAAGCTCCCACCAAGCCGACCCTCATCCTCGACGTGGAAAAAGACGTGGTCAAAGGCTACAAGATGGAATTCGCCAAGAAGAAATTCGAGAAGAAAGACAACTAAGGCTCTTTCTGGTTTAAGGGAAACCGTTTTCCTTGCGGAACACTCCTTCTCGGGGTGTTCTGTTTTTTTATACCCTACCCATTTTCAAAAAATTGGCCAACAAAATAGGCCCTTCGATGGTGAGAAAACTTTCGGGATGGAATTGGACCCCGTGCAAAGGCCAACGCTTGTGACGAACCCCCATGATTTCGCCTTCTTCAGTCCATGCACTGATTTCAAAATCGGGGTTGGTAAAAGTTTCCCTTTTAATCACCAAGGAATGGTATCGGGTGGCATCGAAAGGATTCGATAAACCTGCGAATACCCCTTTCCCATCGTGATAAACGGGCGAAACTTTCCCATGCATCACCCGATAATTCCGGATCACTTCCCCGCCAAACACATGGCCGATACATTGATGCCCCAAGCACACACCAAAGATCGGAATTTTTTCCGCATAGTGGCGGAGAATCTCGTTGGAAATTCCCGCTTCTTTTGGCGTACAAGGGCCTGGTGAAATGACAATGTGACTGGGTTGAAGTTGGGCCACTTCCTCTAAACTGATTTGA
>CAZFDX010000322.1:0-6669 GCA_964518325.1 uncultured Alcaligenaceae bacterium
ATCATGGGGTCATGGATCGGAAGAGAATCTGTCGGACTTTCAGCTATTGCACGGCCATGATGCGAGCCAAAGATCATCCCTTGGGGCAATATCCTGCGGGGTGCCCCCCCTTCGACAAAGAAGCCTATTCCGAGATTTGGAAAGAGATTCAACTAAAACAGAAAGACAAGAAAGAAAAATAAAGTCGAAACTTCAGGCAGAACGCAACGGTCTATAATGCCCGCACCACCGCGACGGTCACATTATCGTTGGCCCCTTCGACATTGGCGAGATTGACCAAGCGACGGGCGGCCCGTTCCGCGTTGGGAGCATCGCGAAGGATGCTGCTAATCACATCATGAGGTAAAAGGTTCAGTCCATCGGTGCAGACTAAAATCCAATCACCCGGTTCGAGAGTGAAAACCATAGTATCGGGCAATACTTCAACACGCCCCCCGATGGCTTGTTGTAATTCGGCACGGCGGGGGTGGCGTTCGGCCTCTTCGGGGGTTAAGTGCCCCAATTCCACCATGCGAGCAACAAAGGTATGATCTTTGGTCACTTGGGTCAGGGTGTTATCTCGGAAATGGTAAACGCGACTATCCCCCACATGAGCCACGATCACATTTCGACCATCAATCAAGACGATTTCCGCCGTGCAGCCCATACCGCGTCCCCCCAGACCATGGCGGGACGCTTCGTAAATCACGCGGTTGGCTTCTTTCAGCACTTCGATTAACCGTTCGGAATGAATGGCATTACTCCGAGCGGTGCTGTCTCGATCTGTTGGGCGAACCATCAAACTTTCTGCGGGAAGTTTCGTAGGATTGAGCAGCACGGTTTGAGCGCTACTCGAAAATTCATTGGCTAATTGGACGATTCTTTCATTCTGTGTGGTTCGAGCTGCAGGGGTGGCCGAACTTCGCAACCCCGAAAAGGGAGGTTGTTCGAGAAGTTGCTGCCGCAGCGATTGAATACACATGGCAGCGGCGATTTCTCCCCCTTCCATGCCTCCCATTCCATCGGCCAGCAGGATCAGCGAGTATTGGTCTGTGTCTTCTAATCGAGCATCGGCTCCGTGAAGGATCGCGACCGCATCTTCATTTCCTGCCCGATAAATCCCTGTGGTGGACCAACAGGCGATTTCGTGATGAACACGCCCCAAATTCCGCCGACACCCTTCGAGAGCTTGCGTCAGTTCCGCCATTCCTGTTTCGTCATGTTCGCGTCCTTCATGGGTGGGGAAACGGGCATCGGGATTGCGGACAAATGTGCGTGCCAATAGCCGTCCCAAAAACGGATTAATGTCGGGGAATTGATCGAGAAACGAACGGGGGTTTCCCATCAAATCGAAATCGTGCTGGGTCAGGTCTCGGCCTAACAGCAGGGCCGTAAGCAAAGCCCCGAAACAATACAGATCACACCGAGCATCCACCGAGGGACGATCCAATGTCCACTCCGGAGCGGTGGAAAAATCGGGCCTTAATAGGGAACGGTCGATCGCACTGCCAAGGGGTAACAATAATCCTACATCCAACAGGACCGCTTGCCCTGTGGCGGTGACAATCACATCGCTGGGTTTCAATCGTTCGAGAACCGCACCGGCTCGGTGTAATCGCCGAAGTAAATCGGCCATTTGAATTAACCATTCACATCGCTCGGTCCAATCGGTTCCCGAGCCATACCACGCCTGATTCAGTTCAATCCCTACAGGATATTCTTCTACCAATCCGGTCACATCGTCTAACGTGAACGAATCCAAAACGCGCGGCAACGAGAGCAAGGCCGTCTTCGAGAGAATGTTTTTCTCCCATCCGATACCGGGCCAACGGATTCCCCCTGTGGGAGGAGGAGACAGTTCTGCGGTGGGTTGATCGTCATCACTGGGGGGGGGGAGATTAAAATCGAGTTTGGAATCGGAAGATTCATCCGATGGTTTCTGAGGAGCAGACGGACGGGGGGTTCGTTCCAATACCAGAATGATTTGCGTAGGTTGCGAAGGAGAAGCGGTATCCTCTGCCAGCCAGCGTTCGACTGTTCCACGAACCCCCAAACGAGAGACAAGGCGATACCGTTCGGCAACCAATAGCCCCTCCGAAAACAGGGCTTGGTTCGGTGCTAGCGGTTGAGCAGTCGGACTAGACATGGAACCTCAAATCTAAATCTATGTGAATAGCATAACTTATTATTGTTAGGAAAGAAAGTCATGAGAAGGTCTTTTATGAACTTTCAGAGAAACGACCCCTACTCACTCATCTAAGACTTCAAAAGAACCCGCTTCAGGCAAAACTTAAAAACACCTCTCAGAACCAAGGAAAATCGAAGGTGTCTTAAGAAAAATCGAACGTGGCTGGCTTGAAAATGAGGTTTCCGGAATCCAGATTGATTAGAGGGAGACCCCAATAAGTTTTTGGTTTCTTTCTTAGGAAATCATACCTACTCGGTTCATGGGGTTTTGCTCGCATGAATTTTTTGCACGGTGAAAAATAGGGGCGACTATGGCCTATCTACAATGAGAATATCGATACCCTTCCTCCCAATTGGAATATCACCGATCCGCTTCGAGCACACCGAAACCTAGAGGGGATATTCCAACATTTACCCTATTCCTTGCATCAAACCTTTTTGGCATTTTTGGACGAGAAACTCCCCCAACTCCCTGAACCCGATCTGGTCCTCAATCATATCGAACGATTCCTCACTCGGAGTGAAATCCCCGAGTATTGGGGGATACTATTTTCTTGGCGGACCCCCTTACTGCCCGATCTGATTCAACTGATGGGAAATTCCCCTTTCTTGGCCGATGTGCTGTGTCGATTTCCCCGTTGGATGGAACTCATTCATATTCCACTTCGGGGCACGCCCACGACAGAAAATCTGGTCGATCAACTGCGAACACAGGTGATAGAAGCGAATGACGACAATCGGGCCTTGCGGGCCTTGCGAGAATTTCGCTTAATGAATCTGTTACGCATCGGGGCGAACGATATTCTCAGAAATCGCCCCTTAGAAGAAATTATTCTGGACCTTTCTCGCGTGGCCGATGTGGCCATAAACGCTGCCTATCAAAGAGCGTTGAACTTAGCCTCGCAACGCTATGGCGCTCCGGTCACCCGAGAAGGTAAGCCCTCGCAGGCTACGGTACTTGCTTTTGGAAAACTCGGGGGGCAAGAAATCAATTATTCCAGCGACATCGATTTGATGTTGATTTATGATCAGGAAGGGCGCACCCAATCCAAAATGAGTCTCGATCTGGTCGATTTTTATTCCCGAGTCGCCACCGAGATGATTAAATATCTTGCCGCCCATAATGAAAATGGTCAGGCCTATCGAGTCGATTTTCGCTTACGTCCCGAAGGTCATCGTGGCCCGTTGGCTCGCTCCCTTTCGAGCACTTTGGATTATTACGATACCCTAGGTCGCACTTGGGAACGACAAGCCTTAATCAAAATTCGACCCGTCGCCGGTGACCTCGCCTTGGGGCAAGAATTTTGTCGGGCGATTGAACCTTTTGTTTACAAGCGATTCTTGAGCTTCTCCGAAATCAACGACATCAAAGCCATGAAACGCCGCATCGAGCAAAAAGCTCAAAAAAGCGGTACCGAATCTTGGGAGGTCAAGACCGGTCGCGGGGGCATTCGAGACATTGAATTCACAATTCAATTTTTGCAATTGCTCAACGGGGGAGATTTAATCACCGTCCGGCAACGCGATACCCTCGGGGCCATCCAAGCGTTGGAAATGGCGGGTTGCCTCACCGATACCGAAGCTCGCGGGCTGGATGACTCGTATCGGTTTTTACGAATTGTCGAGCATCGCCTGCAAATTCAATTCGATCTCCAAACCCATCAATTGCCCAGCAATCAACAACAGTTAGCTCACTTCGCGAGAAGAATGGGTTACCCCAAGCCAATGCAACCGCGAGAAACTCCGGAATCCTTCCCGAGAGGCTCGGGGGAATTAGCCCCTCAGAAGCATTCGGTGTTAGATGAGCCGCCGCTGAAACCTACGAGCTTTGAAACCCGAGATTTGCTCGTGGAACCCCTTGAGCAATTTCTTTTGGACTATCATGAAAAGACACGGCTGAACCGCACCATTCTCGATCACCTATTACATCAGGCCTTTACGGATACTTCAACGGCCGAACCCGAATCGGACCTGATTTTAGAACCCGATCCCGATCAGCAATCGATCCAGAGCATTTTGAGTAAATATCATTTTCGGGATATTGAAACAGCTTGGCGGAATTTAACCCTGTTAGCACAAGAACAGCGCTTCCTTTCTACCCGTCGTTGTCGCCATTTTCTTGCGAGTATTGCCCCGCGTCTCTTAAAAGTTCTTTCGGAAACACCCGATCCCGATCAGGCATTGAATCAATTGGAACGGGTCACCGCTTCGCTGGGAGGAAAAGCCGTTCTGTACGAGTTGTTTAGCTTTCATGCACCGAGTTTGAAACTGTATGTGGACCTTTGCGATAGCCCCTTTTTAGCCCAAATGCTTGTCAATAATCCCGGAATGATCGACGAGTTATTGGATTCGTTAATTCTCAACCGCCCCAGATCGTTGAGCGAACTCGAAAGCGAAATGAACGAACTCCTACGGGGGACCAGCGGTTGGGATACCCGTGAACCGATCTACCATAGCTTTCAAGATAAGGAGATTCTCCGGATTGCCGTGCGGGATTTACAAGCGAAAGATACAATCCGTCAAACGACTGCACAACTTTCGGATGTAGCAGAAGTGATTTTGCATCAGGTCTGCGAACAGGTCTATCAAGAGATGGTGGAACAATACGGCACGCCTTGCCCTGCCGTGTTGATCGCCTTGGGGAAGCTCGGCGGTCGGGAAATGAGTTATCACAGCGATTTGGATTTAATGTTGATTTATGCCGGTGAAGGGCGAACTACGGGAAATCACATGATAGATTATTCTCAATTTCATACCGAATTTGTTCGCCGTTGGATCAAACGATTATCGCAATTAGGGCCGGGCGGGAAATTATACGAGGTGGATATGCGACTTCGTCCTACGGGGAGTTCCGGAATGTTGGTGGTCTCTCAAGAGGAACTGAAACACTATTATTCCAGTGGGGGTGCCCAAACTTGGGAACGACTGAGCTTTACCCGTGCCCGCCCCGTGTGGGGCGACTTACCCGAATGGAGCCAACTGCGCGAACATTGTCTTTGGGGGAAACCGTTTGGTAGTCAAGAATGGGCCGACACTCGACACATGCGAACCCGTTTGGAATCGACCGCCTCGCCCCGCAGCCTCAAACGTGCCAAGGGGGGCCTAGCCGATGTCGAATTTTTGGTCCAATCGATGCTCATCAAACTCGGGACCGAACAACACCGCTGGAATATCACGAATACTTGGGAAATTCTCGATCTGCTTCGACAAGAACACATCCTCGACGATTCCCAATATCAGATATTAGAACGCGGGTATTCCTTTCTGCGTCGGGCCGAAGCCAAATTACGAATTGTTACCAATCGTCCCTTGAGTGAATATCCGGACTCGCCTCAAAATCTCGAACAATTTTCGAGACGCTTAGGTTACCCCCCCCCCGCATCCGAGGCCTTTATCGCAGAATTGAAAAATCACATGCAGGGAATTCGGTTAATCTACAACGAGTTGATAAACTCCACATCCTAGAAAAGGCTCGTTTCGGAATTTTTGGGGCCGTTCTGTTTTTCCATTTCAGTTTTCGACAAGTTTTCTCGACCGATTCTCCGATGGAAATTTCAGGCCTATGGGAGAATCGGATATGCGCACCCCTATCACAGAAGTTGTTCCGTGCCCCTATTGTGGGTCGAAAGAGGCTCGGGGATTTTGGGAACTCGGCCCCGATTCTCCTTTTGGTGTGCTTCAATGTCAGGAATGTAAATTGGTTTATACCTCTCCTCGGCCTGTAGTTCATACCTTGGGGCAATACTATCCGAACGACTATGCCCCTTAT
Source organism: uncultured Alcaligenaceae bacterium (assembly GCA_964518325.1). Classification (GTDB taxonomy): domain Bacteria; phylum Planctomycetota; class Planctomycetia; order Gemmatales; family Gemmataceae; genus SKW135. The sequence goes on from CAZFDX010000322.1 coordinate 5,936, forward strand.
CGTGTGAAGCAAAGCCAACCAAGAAAGCGAACTTGGGTGGATCGAATCGCCGGTCGAGCGATGGAACGACGATGCCTGCCCCCATTTGGCAATAGACGATTACTCGATGTCGGTTGTGGCAATGGGAAATTCCTGAGCATTGCTGCGGAGCAAGGTTGGCACGTCGTGGGATTGGACCTCTCGGCCGAGGCGGTCCGCATCGTCCGCGATAAGCATCATCTGCCTGCCTACCAAGGGACGTTACCTTTCCCCCAATTCCCCAGCCGTTATTTCTCCGCCATTACATTCTGGGCTTCGTTAGAGCATCTCCCTGACCCGCTCGAAGCCTTGGTTGAAGCGCAACGCCTGTTAACCACCGACGGGAAAATTTATATCATCGTTCCCAATCGTCGTTCCCTCGGTGCGAAGCTCTTTCGCGAAAATTGGTTCGGTGCCGATATTCCCCGACATTTAACCCATTTCGATTCGCACAGTCTGCAAGCGATGATGGAAAAAGCCGGTTTTCAGGTGGAAAAAATGCAAGGGGTCCGCCATGCCGATTGGCTGAAAAAATCGGACTCGCTGGCGCGAAGCCAAGGTCGTAAAATGGGCGTCAAGTCATTGTTTGCGAACAGTCTCGTGACTCGGCAGCTGACCATAGTGGCCAACTGGTTAGGCTGGGCCGAGTGTATAATGGCTGTGGGTTCGAAGGCACCGGCGCAACGCCTCCCTACGATCTACTCTCACGGTGTTCC
>CAZFDX010000323.1:0-3690 GCA_964518325.1 uncultured Alcaligenaceae bacterium
GGGGGTCCCCCCCCGGCACCGATGCTGGGACAACTCCATACCTACGTGCCTCCGGTAACGGAGTTATCGGTATCGGGGGGGGACCCCCACCGGTCACTCTCGATCCGTGAGAGTTCCGGTCCTCCGAGGCCTTGTGGTAAATCAAGATGGAGGGGGCTTGTTTTCACAAGTCCCCTCTTTTTTTTCATGACTCTTTATCACCTCATCATCTACAATAATAGCAAACCTGCCAACGTAACCTTTTGTTGGAATCGCAAATGAATCGTATAGTCTTTTCCCACCTATTCCTACTTCTGTTCACTCCCTCACTCTTTGCTTCACCACCAACCCGAGAAGGTTTAGATTTTTTTGAATCGAAAATTCGACCCATATTTGTGGAACATTGCTTGGAATGCCACGGGGTAAAAAAACAATCGGCGGCCCTGCGCTTGGATCGCAAGGCAGACCTCCTGAAAGGGGGGGATACCGGCCCAATTCTTTCTCCCCAAGCGCCTGAGAAAAGTTTGCTCCTTCAAGTGGTTTCTTACAAAGGGGAGGTGAAAATGCCCCCCAAACAGAAACTTTCCGAGCAACAAATTGCCGACCTGACGACATGGATCAAAATCGGGGCACCGATCCCCGAAGACTCCGCAGGTACCAGTTCGGGAGAGGACCCCAAAAAACATTGGGCCTTCCAACCTTTGAAGAAGCCGAATGTGCCCAAAACCCAAGGACCTGCCGAGACGGACCTCGATCGGTTTGTGTTGGCGAAACTCGAAGCGAACAAACAATCGTTTTCCCCCGAGGCCGATCGGAGAACCTTGCTTCGCCGACTTTATCTCGATCTGACGGGATTGCCCCCGACCGAATCGGAGATCAATGCCTTTGTCAACGATCCTTCCCCCAACGCCTATGAAATTTGGGTGGATCGCATTTTGGCCATGCCGCAGTACGGGGAGCATCAGGCCCGTCACTGGATGGACTTAGCTCGGTACTCGGATACCAAAGGTTACGTCTTCAACGAAGATCGAAACTACCCATATGCATACACCTACCGCGATTGGCTCATCCGCTCTTTTAACGAGGATATGCCCTACGATCAATTTATCCTCTATCAACTTGCTGCCGATCGCCTTGTCAAACAGCCCGACGAACAACGCCACCTTGCTGCCATGGGGTTCCTCACCTTGGGGCGGCGATTCCTCAACCTGCAACCCGATATTATTGATGATCGGATTGATGTGACATTCCGCACCTTCCAAGCCCTCACGGTTTCTTGTGCGCGTTGCCACGATCATAAGTTCGATCCGATTCCGATCAAAGATTATTACTCGATTTATGGAGTGTTTGCCTCATCGATTGAACCCAAAGAACTCCCGCTGCTGCAGAAAGTTGAAGAAACCCCCGAGGTGATTGCTTTCAATACCGAATTGAAAAAACGGGAACAGGCTGCCGCCGAGATGTGGGCCAAAATTAAGGGCGATGCCCTTGCCAAGTTTCATTCTCCTGAACAACTCACCAGCTATTTCTTGGCGGTTCGCGATGCGTGGAAATTGCCCCCCCCCGAAGTGGCGAAACTAGCAGGCGATCGAAAATTAGTGGCCCTTGTTTTAGAACGATGGCTCGAAACCATTCGCAAACGGACAGAAAAACACGATCCCGTATTCAGTCTTTTGGTGGCCCTGTTCGAGCTGGAGGATAAATCCTTTGCCGAGAAATCGCCTGAAGTGCTGAAAACCTATTTGAATCACCCCATAAAGGGAGTTCACCCTACCCTCAAAAAGAAACGTGAAAATACCTCTTTCCCCGATTTCAAAGCCGTGGCCGAGGTTTATGCCCAAACCTTCCATGATGTGAGCAAACTCCCCAGCGAAAAACGCACCGGTGATGAGTTGGTTCTGTTCGAGATTCTCACGACAAAAGGCCCCTTTGCGTTGGATGATAAAATGTTTGAGCGAATCATCACCATTGCCGAGAAAAATAAATATCGTGCTTTGGCCCGTGCTGTTGAGGAGTGGAAAGCCAAATCGCCAGCCGCCCCCCCCCGTGGGATGGTTCTCAATGATGCACCCAAACCTTTTGATCCCTACGTTTTTAATCGAGGCAATCAATTCAACCGAGGGCCACAGGTTCCTCGACAATTTTTAGAAATTCTCTCGCCCGATCGCAAACCTTTTACCGATGGTTCGGGGCGAATCGAGATGGCTCGGGCCATTGCCAATAAAAACAACCCGCTCACCGCACGGGTGTTCGTCAATCGAGTGTGGGGCCATTTATTCGGTCAAGCGATTGTTCGGACCCCCAGCGATTTCGGTCTGCGAAGCGATCCCCCGACCCATCCGGAATTACTCGACTATTTGGCCACCCAATTTCAAGAACAAGGTTGGTCCATCAAGAAACTACACAAGATGTTGGTCCTCTCGCGGACCTATCGGCAACAATCGCAGGTCACGGCCGCTCAACTCAAAGAGGACCCAGAGAATCGTCTTTTTGGGCGAATGAATCGCAAACGAATGACCTTTGAGCAAATGCGAGATTCGATGCTGGCCGTCTCGGGGCAATTGGATCGGACCCTTTATGGTCGCCCCGTTGAAATTTTCAAAGAGGCCACCATCAGCGGCCGACCAGTCGAAGGGAACAAAGAGGCCACCAGCAATCGTCGCACTCTTTATGGTTTGATCGATCGCCAGAATCTGTCGGGAACTTTGCGGGCTTTTGATTTTGCGATTCCCGATAGCCATTCGCCCCAACGATTCAACACAACGGTTCCCCAGCAGGCCTTGTTCTTGCTCAATTCTCCTTTTGTTCGACAACAAGCCGAGGCCCTTTCGCAACGATTCAAGGAAGAAGCCCCCCCCCAACGGGTCGAACAACTTTACTCAATGATTTTGGGACGTAAACCCACTAGCGAAGAATTGCAATTCGCCCTTGAGTTCGCGAAGGTCGAACCCAATGGTTCCGGCTCAGGAGCATGGCAGTACGGCTATGGGGATTATAACCCCACTCAACCGAAAACCGTGTCGTTCACCCCGCTTCCGTTTGCGACCAAACAGAGTTGGCAAGGCGGGCCCCAACTGCCCGATCCGAAACTTAGTTGGTTTCTACTCACCGCGAACGGCGGCAACACTGGAGAAAAGGGCAAGGCCGTGATCCGACGCTGGATTTCACCCATTGATGGGGAGATCGAAATCAGCGGGCAACTTCAACATCCCGCCAAAGAAGGGGATGGGGTTCGCGGACGGATCGTTTCCAACCAAAGTGGAATGCTCGGGGAATGGAAAGTTCATAACAACCAAGTCGAGACCCGAGTTAAAGTGAAGGTGAAAAAAGGGGAAACCATCGACTTTATTACCGATTGCTTGAATACCGTCGATTACGATTCCTTCCTTTGGGCACCCCAAATTAAACAGGTCAAGGCCGACTCCTCGGCACAACAATGGAATGCCGAAAGCGATTTCCGAGTTTTGCCGGTCACGCGCCCCAATGTGTGGACCGATATTGCTCAGGTCCTTTTACTCAGTAACGAGTTTGCCTTCATCGATTAAGCCTTTATTTCACTGTGAAAATTCGATGTGAGATGTATCGATTCAATTTCATATGATGAACTGAAAATTCGACGTGAAATTTATCAATTCAATTTTGCATTCTGTCGTGATTATCGGATGTGAGATTTATCAATGAAAATTTGCATTTCGCCATGATAATTAAGTT
>CAZFDX010000324.1:0-12343 GCA_964518325.1 uncultured Alcaligenaceae bacterium
CGGTACACCGGCTTGTTTAGGCTTAAAGGCCAGAATATCGCTGACGTTCGGTTCCGCTGCGGAAACGACCGACTGCGAAAGTGCTGCACAAAACACACCTGCCGCGATTTTACGAAGATTTAATCGAAACATTCCCATCCAATTCCTCCTGAATGTCGTGGGGCTGAATGCGAGGAGAAAGCCATCCTTGCTAACGTATTTTATCGGTTTTCTGCGTTCCCCAAATTCAAAGAAGGATCAGATAGCAATATCCTTGCCTGTGCTACAATCGGTAGAAATTCACTATCTTTCGTGAACCCACATCCAAAAGCCTTCCAATGCAACAGTCGAAACCAATTTCCAACAGGGTTGAACCACACCAAGTCGATTCGACTGAGGCAAGCTACGGGTATTTTAACGTTCATTTTCTCACATCAAAAAGATTGAATGATTGTTTTAATGATTGAGTTAAAGGCTAGAATGAAGAGGTACTTTGACGGAAAAAATTTCTCATCAACGAATCCTCCATACTGAAAAAATGACTGGCGATGAGTACAAATCATGATTCGGACTTCGCTGAGATTCTGACTCGCTGGATACGGAAAACCTCACTCCATCACTCGATACTCCATGAAAACATCTTGTGATATAATGGCCCTATCCCAAGGAGACCGCACGATGAGGAACATCGATCTCACCGAATTACCCGATATCGAATACCCTGCTCATCCGGAGGAACGATTGGCCGAATCGCAAATCCACTTCGATTACATCACTCTCCTCGTCGATAACCTCCGGCTCCTGTACCGCGATCGTGAACACGAGGTCGGGATTTTCGCTGACCTCGCTTGGTATCCTGTTGCGGGTGATAGTCGAATTTGGATGGCTCCAGATGTGATGGTTTGCTTCGGTGTTCCTCAATATCGCCCCGAAGGTCGTGAATCTTACGTCCAGCACCGAGAGAATGGTGTGATTCCGAGCGTGGTGTTTGAAATTCATTCCAACTCGAACAACAAAAAAGAAATCGCAGAAAAACGAGAGTGGTATGAAAAATACGGCGTGCAAGAATTTTATTGGTTGTTCACCGACCCCGCCGAAGTACGAGTTTTTGTGCGTGAGGAAGAGGAACTCAAAGAACAGATCGTCGGGACAAATTGGACCTCCGAGATTTTGGGGATACGATTCGATTGGTCGGGTGAGCGACTAGAGATTTATGGACCGAATGGCGAATTGATGCGCCCCACACGGGAGTATTTAGCGATTCAGGCAGAAAGGTTGACACAACAACAAAAGCAATTGCAACAAGAAAAAAATCGAGCCGAACGAGAAGCAAAAGCCAAACTCGAAGCCGAACGCAAGGCCGAACAGGAACGACTCCGCGCTGAAGCCGAAGCGAAAGCTAAACTCGAAGCAGAACTACGCGCTGAAGCCGAAGCAAAAGCCAAACTCGAAGCCGAACGCAAGGCCGAAGCCGAAGCGAAAGCCAAACTCGAAGCGGAATTACGAGCCAAGCAGGAAGAAGAGAAGGCCAGAGAATTGGCTCAGCAGAATGAGCGACTTCGCGAGATGCTCAAACAACTCGGCATCGATCCCGATCAACTGCCTTGATTGTGAACTGTATAACTTCTAAATAAGTTGCATTTTGATCTTGGCCTTGTTAGAATCAGTGAAATTATAATTGATGCACATTCTACGGCCTACAAGTTAAATTTGGCCAAAGTGAAAGAGGCCCATGAGCGATGTCACCCGAAGCTCGCAAAAAATTGAAGCTGCCGATCCCCTTTCCGCTGAACAGTTGTTGCCCCTTGTGTACAACGAACTGAGAAAGTTGGCGTCGGGCTATCTCGCTCAAGAGCCATCAGGCCAGACTTTGCAACCCACGGCTTTGGTCCATGAAGCCTATCTGCGTTTACTTGGCGGGGCAAACCCCGAGCGGTGGAATAGCCGAGGACACTTCTTTGCGGCCGCTGCTACTGCTATCCGCCGTATCCTCATCGACAACGCTCGACGCAAACACAGCCTCAAACAGGGCGGGGCGTTTACGCGGCTTGATGTCGAGGATATGCCCCTAGCGTTACCGGAACCCCAAGAAAATCTTCTCGATCTCGATGCTGCGCTTCATAAGCTGGCTGCGCTTCACCCGCAAGCGGCTGAGTTAGTGCAACTCCGCTACTTTGCCGGTCTGACACTCCTTGAAGCAGCCGAGATACTCGGTCTCTCCCTGCATGCCAGCAAGCGGCTCTGGAGCTATGCAAGGACTTGGCTTCGCCGAGAAATCGAAAAAATTCAAGAAAATTCCTGAAATTTGCGCCACCATTTTGCCACGGATTACGCACTGGAGATAGAGGCGAGCGAATCGAATTCTTTACGAGGGTTCCCCATGACCGAACACGACATCTTCCTAGCGGCTTTGGACATTGCAGATGCCACCGAGCGGGCAAACTATCTTCACCGTGTTTGTACAGACAATCCAGCACTCCTTCGACAGGTCGAAAAGCTGTTGGAGATACACGCTCGTTGTGGCGGCTTCCTCAACATACCCGCTCTGGAGCAAATGTTTGCGGGGGGGTATTCTAACCAAGTTCCCGAGACCCAGACCAACATCAATCCCTTGCCTGAACAAGGTGCTTTCGATCTGTCTTTTCTGCAACCATCTCCTGTACCAGGTTCGCTAGGACGTTTGGGGCATTACGAGATTCAGCAAGTCATCGGACAAGGTGGCTGTGGTATCGTCTTGAAGGCGTTCGATGACTTGCTGCAACGGGTGGTGGCCATTAAGGTGATGGCTCCTCATTTGGCCGCAACTTCACCCGCTCGCAAACGCTTTCTGCGGGAAGCCCGTGCTGCTGCTGCTATTCGTCACGACAATGTTATCAGCATACTCGCGGTTGAGGAACAACCGATTCCTTATTTAGTTATGGAATTTATTGCAGGTTCGACCCTACAACAAAAAATTGACTCAAGCGGCCCGTTCGACGCAATCGATGTCGCTCGGTTGGGCGAACAGATCGCTCGTGGCTTGGATGCTGCCCATTCACTTGGTTTGATTCATCGTGACATCAAACCCAGCAATATCCTGTTGGAGCAAGGGAGTGATCGGGTCAAAATTACCGACTTTGGTCTCGCTCGGACTGCGGACGATGCCAGCATCACACAGAGCGGAACTATTGTGGGCACCCCATTATACATGTCGCCGGAACAAGCCATGAGCCAACCGTTGGATGTCCGCTCAGATTTGTTCAGTCTCGGCAGCGTGTTGTACGCATTGACCTGCGGCCGACCCCCGTTTCGTGCTGCAAACACCTTGGCGGTCCTGAAGCGTGTCGCGGAGGACGAGCCACGGCCCATTCGTGAGATCATCCCCGAGGCACCGGATTGGCTGGTTGCCATCATCGCCAAACTTCACGCTAAAAATCGCGAGGATCGCTTCGGCTCGGCGAAGGAGGTGGCTGAGTTATTAGGTTCCTGCTTGCTGGAGTCGCAACAGCGGGGGCGAGTGGCATCGCAGAGCGACAAGCAGCAAACCATCCCGGTTTCTTCCGAGAAACAGATCCCGAGGCGGCGGTATCGTTGGGTGGCGGCGGTTGTGGTTGCTTTCGTTCTGTTTGCCGGATTCGGGTTGACCGAGGCGACCGGAGTGACCAACGTCCGAGGTACGGTCATTCGCCTGTTTTCGCCGGATGGCACGCTGGTTGTTGAGGTCGATGATCCCGCCGTGAGTGTGAGCATCGACGGTGAAGACATGGTGATTACTGGAGCCGGAGCAAAAGAAATCCGCCTCAAGCCGGGTCAGTACAAGCTCCTCGCCAGCCGCGAAGGGAAAGTCGTTCGACAAGAACTGGTCACGGTGACGACCAACGGCCGACAGGTCGTCCGAGTCAGCCGCGAGGCAGTTCCGCCGCCGGTCGTTGATGTGCCGCCGGTCGATCCACAGCGAGCAGCAGCCCAAACGCTCAGCGACCTCGGCTGTCGCTTTCACGTCATCATGCGGAAGGACCGCAAGCAACTCTTCGATGCCCCTCTCCCCAAGGAGCCGTGCGACGTGACGGGGGTGAATATTCCGGATGTGAGGTTCTCCCGCAGTGTCATTGAGACGAAGTTTCTTCCCGCCTTGCTTAAGCTCGAAAGCCTCGACACAATCAATTCTTGGTTACGCGTCATCCCGTTGACGGCGGACGACCTGTCGCGTTTGGCCGATGCCCCGGCCGGTCGCCAGCTCCATTGGCTCAATTGTCGGCTCGAACCCAGCCCCGAGATTTTGCGCGCCCTCGGGCGATTCCCGAAGCTGGGGTATTGCTCTTTCAGCGGCCGGATGTTCGAGGATGACGTGGTCCGCTTCTGCCAACAGTTGCCGCGTGGCATTACCAGTCTGGGACTGTACCTCGACCGCCGCAGCCGCATGGAGGAACGCGGCATCGCGGCGTTGACTGCCTTGCCGTTGGAACGGCTCCAACTGACCTATGCCCAATTCGATCGTGGCTTTGTCCGCAAGCTGGCCGCCATGCCGGAGCTGCGTGAGTTCTACCCCGTGCATTGGGGCACCGATTGCCCCATGGAACTGACCGATGAAATCGCCGAGGAGTTGGCGACCTCTAAATCACTCGAAGCGTTGCGGCTGCACGCAAACAAGTTCACCGATCGCGGTCTGGAGACGCTGGCCAAGTTGAAGACGTTGCGGTATCTGGGTATTGCTCACAATCAGGGAATGAACGGAACCAAGATCACGCCCGCGGGCATCGAGAAACTTGCCGCCGCACTGCCGAAATGCCGCATCGACTGGGACGGCGGCGTGGTCGAACCTCGAAAAATGAAATGACTGGGAATGTGAGACTAGAGCCAGTCCCAGTCGAGTGCAGCGATGGTAATCGGGCGGAGTGCTTTTTCGCTTCTGGTCAGCCTGAGTTAGCTAGGGCCATTTTTTTTTCGCTGGGTTGCAAGTGAACCCGTTGACTGTGCAAAATCGCCTGCACCAGCTGGTTTTCCAGTTCGGCCTCGTGGATGGGTTGCTCCGGTTCGACTGTGCCTCGCCAATGCGCCCTTCGTTCTAGTCCGCCGACATCGCCCACAAAAATCAATCGTCGCCGTGCCCGCAGCATCAGGCTTTTCAGGATCAGCGGAGGTTCTAAAAAGCGAACTGCCATATTAGGATGCGAGCGAACAAGGCTAATCACCAATACCGTAGGTTCGGATTGAAGGACCTCTTCAGGGCTTAATACTCGGACCCGTTCTGTGAGATTCGCTTGTTGGATCAAATGTTTCAGAACAACGAGTTGAGGGGCCGAAAGAGCCGTGACCACCACCGCATCAGGGATCGAATCGACCAGCTGAATCACGTTCTCGGCTTCCCGAAGATTGATGATCCCCGTGTTGGGAAGATTGGGGATATTGGGACGAGGTTCTCGCGATCGTTGCTCGGCCAAGTTGCATTCGAGTCCCGCTCCGAATACAGCCCGTGCGGGGCGATCTTCTCGGGGGGAGCGGGGGCGTTCTGGCACCGCCAAGAGTTCCACATGCGGTTCCTCATCAGGGGTCGAATCGACCTGATAATGCATCCCCAAGTGCTTGTTCAACCAGCGTGCTAAGCCCGGGCAGGCTCGTTGGGCTTGCGTGAGATAAGCCAAGCGGCCGCTATTACCCCGATAGAGATTTTCGATCATCCACAAGCGAATTTTCTCACGGGTCCAGCCGTTTTCCTTCGAGAAGCTGAAGGTCAAACTTCCGGGAACGACCCGTTCGAGTACCTGATCGGCATGGAGAATCGAAATCGTGGTGGTTTCGACAGTGTTGAAGTTCAAGGCAATTTCAAGATCGGTTTCGGTCCAATCGCAAGTTCCCTGAGGGGTGGCAGTGACTTCGCCGAGTTCGCGGGCCAAAAGTTCCCGACAGCGAGCTTCGGGCCAAGAAGAAGGGAAAGCAATCTCAGCGATCACGGGGTCCGCATCGTCGGGGGTATGTAAGCGAAGTTCTACTTCAGGGGTGTCGGCCAAGGGTTCGCATTCGAGTTTGGTCCGCTCGAACGGGTTGAGTTCGATCCTACGGCAAATGCGTCGGTATCCTTCGGTGATCCAGACCTTGCGATGTAGGCGATGCGCCAAGGGAGCAAAAAACTCTTGGGCGCCGAGTGCGTGGGAATCGCCCAGAATGCAGATGCGAGACGCCTTCCTGCCGCACGCCATCGCTTGCCCGTGACCGAGGCGATGGGCATCGTCGAGGACGAGCCAATCGAACTGCCGTGAGGTAATGGCAGGGTCGGTCAGCACGGCCACCGGCGGGGCCACGATCACGGAGGACAACGGGAGTTGCTCGCGGGTGAGGCTGGTGGCTTTTTGCTGGGCTTTGTGGAAGTCGTCTTCCGATTTTTTCAGGTTCGCTTCGGCCTGAGCGAGTTGCGGTTGAAGCTCCTCTTGGGTGGGGATTTTTTCGCCGAAGAATTCTTTCAGGGAGGTCCATTCGGCCCGTGCGACTTGCAGGCGAGATTCGAGGGCTTGTCTTTCGGTTTGAATTTGTTGGGTGGCCTGTGATTTTTCTTGGGCAAGGATCGCTTGTTCTTTTCGTGACCGCTCTTGTTGTAATTCACTCAGCCGTTTTTCGGTCGCTTGCAATTCTTGTTGAGCTTGTTGGTTTGCTTGTTCGGTTTCGGCCAATTGTTGTTCGAGTTGTTGCAATTGCTGTTCAGCTTGGGGGTCGGTCTTGGTCTTCCAAAAAAAGAGCCAGCCCGATCGGCGGGGATTCGCTTTGGCTCGCTGACTGGTGACCTCGCTGAGTCGAATCGCAAGTTGGTTGGCCGTCTCGCTCACCTTTTGCCGAACCGTTGCGAGCTGATCTTGAGTGGTCTGAATCTGTTCAAGCAGTTGCGTTTCCTGTTTCGCAACCAGTTCGGGGATTTTCGCTTGCACGGCCCCTTCGATTTGCGATTCTTTTTCGAGGAGGTTTTGCTGTTGTTGTTGAAGCTCTTCGAGTTGCCGGCTGAGTTGCTGGAAGCGTTGCAGGTGTTCGAGCTGTTGCCGGCACGTCTGCCATGTTTGTTGGGCTAAGTGCCGTTGGTTCTGGGCTTCGGTAATCAGTGTGTTTCGCGCTTGTTTGAGTAAGCCGTTGAGTGTGCGGGCTTCTACCTCGGGGGAAAGGGTTTCGCCGCGAGCCACGCCACGAACCGCATGGGGAATCTGCGAGAGGAGAGCATCAGGGTGGGAGGAAACAATCAAAACATGTTTCCCTTGCTCGACCTGATGCCGTGTCAGTTCCAAGGCCAAACGAGTTTTCCCCGTCCCTGTGATGCCATCGACCAAGAAAAAGTCCGGCGTTTGACAAGCCCGATTGAGAATCTCGACTTGGTGAGCGGTCAGGTCTGTGGGCCAATGCCAATCGGAACGAACGGCCAAGTGAGGAGTTAATGGAAAATGCGAGTTGGCGAGAATTTTCTCGATTAGCTCCTCGGGAGCAAGTGCGGCGTTAACGAGAGCTTGCTCGCTCATAGTTGACTCATCGGAGGGTAAGAAAGAGGAATCTCGGTCATGGGGAGTTTCGGAATCAGGTCTTTTCAACAGCATAATTCGCAAGATCAAGAATGGCCGAAAATCTTTTCAACTTCCTCAAAAAGATGGTTCAGGTTCACAAGTCGGACGGAACTCATTCTATATCGAACACCAAACTTCGGTTCAGATCAAGCAAAAAATACCTTTTTTCGTTAATGTTTAACAACTTCCATAGGGGACTTACCCCAGTTTTGGACGATAGCCGAGAGTATTTATTCTGTTAGTTTAAGCATTTTGGGCAAGGTTCTCGGGAGGGTTTACCGAATTCCCCGTCTCTTCGGAAGGTTGTTGTAACAACCAAGTGGAATAGTCGGGAGCCACCGGTAAGGGAGTCCCGCTTGCCAAGCATTCGGCGACCCGATTCCGATAATCGGTCAGAACATCGGCCCAATCCACCAAGCGGGCCAGCAAATTATTCATTTCCCAATAATCATCGGGTTTTTTGAATAGTTGCCTTTGCTCTTCTTGATGATGGAGTACCCAATCTGAAGTATGTAACGCCGAACCCGAACCGGTTTGACACAAAATCGCCTGTTTTTTTTGCGAATCGAACCAAGCCGGCCAAGAAATCGGCAACGAGGCAGGATTCTCAAAAAAATGAGCCAATGATAAACTCAGGACCTCATCCCAGCGCCACATTCCCAAAAGCCGGACTGCCTCTCCAACGGACCCCGATGGGGGGTGAACCAAAAACGGAACATGGATCCCTTGGATATGCAGCGTGTGCGCAGCGACTTGCCCTTGTTCTCCCAAGTCCTGTCCAAAGGCTCCACAGACCACACACAACGCCTTTTCCTGCCAACCCCGTTCCTTGAGCAGTTCCCAAGCGTTTCCAAACTCGGTATCCCAAGCGCTCATCATGCTGGCGTAACTACAGCGAATCTGATGCCGATCCCGATCGGTCAGCGCTTGATTTTCCGGCAGGCTCGTCAAGGGGGTCAATCCTTCGATCGGTTCGCTTCCCTCCGTGAGTCCACCACAATCCTCTGCGTATTGTTCAAACAAGGACCGATTCACCTTCCAAGGAGGAGAAAGTTGATCGGTCTCGATCCAGACGAGACTTTTCGGGTGTTTCTCTGCTTCGAGCAGGGCCTCTTCGAGACTTTCGTAGCCTTTTTCGATCCCCTCGTTGTGTCGAACATCAAACAAAGGCAGAACCGTAATTCCCTGCGATCGAAGCGATTCAAACAGTTGACGTTGAAAAGCCCGAAAGGCCAACGGAGAAGGATCGGTCACAAAACATTGTTCCAGCAGGATCGATTCAGAGGCCAAGGCATCGAATTGGGGGGTGGAAATCCACTCGTTCCCATAGGCACCAAGACTCGAGGCCGGCCAAGAATGACCCACGAAAACAATCGCATGAACAGGGTGTTGAGACATGAACCTAAGAAGGGGGGTTATATTAACGGATACCTTTGAGCACTTGCTGGACAGGCCCTCGGAATTCTTCGGGAAGGTCTTCGACCTTTGAGGCTTTCAGGGGTTCTTTGTCATTTTGCCGAAGGACAATTTCTTTGACAACCGGACCCTCAGCGCCCCGTTCTCCGGTAACACTAATATCGGCATCGGCTCGGCCCAAACGAATGGTAAAGCGATCCCCCGAGGTGGAAAGGCTCATGCGGTTGAAGCCTGGAACATTCCCAATGGCCCCTAGTCCTCCAATAATGATCCGTCCCCCCCCACCGATTTCGACACGTCCTTGGATAGGAAATCCACCGGCTCTGGGAATCCCCATCGGCAGTTTTGGTTCTTTGTCCTTCAGTTCTTTCAGGGCCTGTTCGTATTCTTTTACTGCCTCATCGTATTTGGGGTCGGTAATGTCCAGATCGCGAGTCTTCTCTTCAAATTCCTTAACGATCTGTTCACGGGTTTTGCTCGGCTTGGCTTCCTCTTTTTTGAGATCACCCGTTTTTGGTGAAGGTGGCTTCACTGGGTCCGCACCATAGCTGGTTGGCAGCGATAAACACAACAGGAAAAGGATGACTCGATACATGGCAAGAATCTCAATCGAGAAGAACAAAAATTATTCTAGCAGATATTTCTATTTGAGAAGCCCACGCTCCAAAGCCCGAACCAACTTCGTCAAAAATTTCGATTCGGTTCAGACTTTTAGATTTATAGACTTTTAGACTTTTAGACCTTAACTTCAAAAATGCACTCGATTTCGACGGCAATATCCCCTGGAAGGGACCCCATCCCCACGGCCGAGCGGGCACCGACGCCGGCTTCTTCGCCAAAGACTTCGGCCATTAACTCCGAGAAACCGTTGATGACTTGCGGATGATCCTTGAAGTCCGCCGTCGAGTTGACCATGCCGAGCGTTTTCACCAAGCGAACGATTTTGTCGAGCGTGTCCAACTGATCCTTCAGGGTAGCCAAAATGGCAAGACCTACCTGTCGGGCGGCCTGCTTGCCTTGTTCCAAACTCAGATCGCTGCCCACTTTACCCACAATCAAAGACTTATCTTCTTTGAGTGGCCCATGCCCCGACACATAAAGAGCGTTCCCTAACTGAACGACCGGCTTATATTTGGCCACCGGTTTCGGTGCAGGCGGCAAAACGAGTTTTAACTCGGTCAATCGGGCATCGTAGCTGGTGGACATCGAAAACTCTCCTAGATTCAGATCGATTCGGTTGAAAAGAAATGATAGCAATCCAACCGGAACCGGTCAGAGGGGGGATCAGAATCTAACCCATCCCGCCAGTAAAAGGGCAAGGCAAGGGAGCTGAAAGGTACAGGTAATCCAGCAAGTTCATCCCCTGCACCTATTCAATGAAGGGGGGGCAAAAGGGCTTGCGGCGAATCCTGTGCCGAAACTGGGAGGGAACTTGGTAGAAACGAAATCGTTTCAGGCGAAATGATTTCGTTTATCGGCGGATTTGGCCCGAACCATCCCAACCACTGGTCGGATGATATTCCGGCATGAGCGGGGCACCATTCAACCGACCATTGGTGATTACCGGTTGCGGTTCGTTATGATAGGCTGGCCGAACGGGTTGCCCTCCGACTGCGGGGGCATTCTGGCCCGAGACCGTTTGGATACTCAGATATTCTGGCGAATTCAATTGGGTCAACATCTGCTGGGCATGCTGATAAGTTGGTTCGAGACGCAAACATTTCCGAAGCTCTTCGGAGGCTCGTCCATTATCCCCGTTGTGAGCCGCCATTTGAGCGATATTAAAATGAGCCTCGTGGGTTCGCATCGATCGACGGAGCCATTCAAATCCTTCGTCGTATCGTCTGGCTCGTGCGAGAGTGAATCCAAGCTGGATGCGATACATTCGGTTATCGGGATCGCACTGGCTGGCTTTGAGGAAGCTCTCGGCGGCCTGATCCCATTCTTTGGCCTTTCCTTGGCGGATGGCAATCCAACTCCATACTCGGCCATCTTTCGGATGCGCCTTGATCGTTCTCGCCTCGATCTCCGCGAGTTTATCGCTTTCACCGGTCACTTGATAGACCGAGCCTAAGCCCATCAGGGCTTCGAGGTTATTGGGGTCTTTCTTAAGAACCTCGTTGTAATTGCTCTTGGCGATGCTGAGCAATCGTTCCCGCTCTGCAGGGGGTTTAGCAGGGTCCCGAGCCACCACTTCTACGCAGGTGTTGGCATAAACAATCAGGGTTTTTGGCTCTAAAGGCCCGTCTTTTTTAACCGTCTCGGTTTCGATGGGTTCCATGACACTGACCGACCGAGGATTATTCGCCGTCACGGGCGCTGCAGGGAGATTGGGTAAAACAGTCTTCTTATGGAAGAGTGAACAACCTGTACCGGTCGAAGAAATAACGACGAAAAGACAAAATGACCAAAATCGGCGATCCATGCCGAGTCCCTCCAATTTTCGCATCTTGCCTTAGTTAAATTCGGCGATGAAGCTATTGGCAGCTTCCACGATTAATTCGCGTGATAGATGCACAGGAT
Organism: uncultured Alcaligenaceae bacterium; assembly: GCA_964518325.1. Classification (GTDB taxonomy): domain Bacteria; phylum Planctomycetota; class Planctomycetia; order Gemmatales; family Gemmataceae; genus SKW135. The sequence goes on from CAZFDX010000324.1 coordinate 11,433, forward strand.
ACCGTCTAAATCGGCAGATCGATTGCACAATTTCCAGTAAATCTCGACAGTCCGAGGCACGGGGACTTCGACCTCGGTTATAGTAACGCTCGTACAAATAATCGATCGCTTCGGGGCAAGGTTGCATCCCCATTTTTCGGGCTTGGGCATTGAATATCTTCTCGTAAATATCACGGGTAGGGGCATGCACCTGAACCTTGTGGCGAATCCGCCGTAAAAACGCATCATCGACCAACGATTTGGGGTCCAAGTTCGTCGAGAAAATAATCAATTGTTCAAACGGGACTTGGAATTTCTTGCCGTTAGCCACCGTAAGGAAATCGTGCCGATCTTCTAACGGGAGAATCCACCGGTTGAGCAATTCCTTGGGGCTGACCAATTGCCGACCAAAGTCGTCGATGAGGAATACCCCCCCGTTCGCTTTGAAGTGGATCGGTGCCTGATAAAATTTGCTTTCCGGATTATATCGTAGGTCGAGCATTTCTAATGAGAGTTCCCCCCCCGTGACAATCACGGGTCGGCGAATGCGAACCCAACGGGCATCGACCGCATCGGTATTGAGTAATCGCCGAACCGCGGCATCGCCATCGAGAAAACTATTTTCACTGGCATCATCATCGACAACATGCAACGAGGGATCGAACACCGTAATCACTTGCCCCTCGGCCATAAAGGCATACGGGACATAGATCGATCCCCCCGATTGGTTCATGAATTCGCCAATCGCTCGGGCCATGGCGGTTTTCCCGTTTCCAGGGGGGCCATAAATAAAGACCGAACGCCCTGAAACGATCGCAGGCCCCAGCGCATTGAACATCTCATCTTTAACAACCAAATGAGCAAAGGGGGCCGCTAAAGTTTCGGGGGTACAACGAAGCCCCGTGACGGCCTGACGGTGGGTTTGCTCAACG
>CAZFDX010000325.1:0-2844 GCA_964518325.1 uncultured Alcaligenaceae bacterium
TCGAGGGTTCGCCACGAGACCTGATGATCCAAGGGAAATTCCAAGAGGCCACCGCCGCGTTAGGGGAAATTAAAGGTCGGGCCGATCGGGACCGCCAGCGGGCCGAAACGCAACCGGTCAAGTTCGAGGAATTTCAAAAAACGCTCCAAGAAATTCAGAACCTCATGTCGTCGGTGGTTCGCGCCACCAACGATGGCGATCAGGCGGAAGAAATGCGGGCGAAACAGAAACGAGATGAAGCCCTGAAAGATACACGGCGAACCGACATATTGCAAGGATACATTGGCGGCGAGACCAGTCAGCCGGTCGCAGCAGAGGCGGCCTTTGTGTTGGCGCAGTTAGCACAGGAAAAGGCGATTCGGTACCAAAATCGATACGCCGATCCGAAACAGGCGAAACTTTCGTGGCAGAATGCCCGCGATTCATGGAAGCGATTCCTCGACAATTACCCGAAAGTGAAGGGCAAATTCCCCGACATGGAACGCCACGCCCAAATGATGATGGCCATCGCCGAGGAACACCTGAAAAAGTGAACGAACATTCAACCAATCAACCCATAGGCAATTCGGTAGCCAATTCCCCCTCACCTCTGATCCAAGAGGAATGAACAAGCCAGCGCCCCACACGCAGTGGGGGAGCTATGAGTGACTCCAACGCCTATTCTGAGACCCTACAAAAGTGAGCGAGCCAGCTCACCGATCGCCTCAATACGGTTCAACAGGCTGCCCTATTATCAGCAACGGAAAATGGATGACTCATCCGATTTTTTTTCTTTTTCGGGTTGGATCATTCAGTTGAAGAATCTTTTTGATTAGATGGGGGCTTGGGTTGCCCCGCGACGATTTTTCGATTCATTAGATTCTCAAGAATCTTGTAAGCCTGTCTTTCAAGTTGTTGCGGAATCGGGCTTTGTTGTTCTGGCCAGCAACCGAAACCCAACACCCAATTCCCAGTACTCCAAACTCAATTCTTACTACCCCATAAGCCAAAATTTCTGGCTCAGGGGTTTTTCAGAAATTCCGAAATGACCCCTTGAAGTCATTCGTTATACAGAGTAATAATAAAATCGATTTGGTATTACGGAGTCTTACAAATGGTTCGATTCAGAAAACCCCTAGGCTTTACTTTGATCGAATTACTCGTGGTTATTGCGATTATCGCGATTCTCATTGGCTTGTTGTTACCCGCAGTGCAAAAGGTTCGCGAAGCCGCCAATCGCACCTCATCGCAAAATAATCTGAAGCAATTGGCGTTGGCCAATCATAATTTCCAAAGTAATTTCAATCGGCTGCCCAATATGGGGCGATTTGACCCGAACCCCTCGGCCCCGATGCGTGGGGAATCGTGGCATTTCATCTTGTTGCCGTATATTGAAGCCGAGAACGAAGCCGCCGAGGCCGCCCGTCGCGGTGCCAGTTGGCTCGTTTCCGAAATGCGCATCAAAACCTTTGTGAGTCCGATGGATGTGACCCTTCGCGATGGCCGCATTACTGATGGGAATTTCGCGAGTGCCAATGGGGGCGCCGGTTCGGCGGGAACCAGTTACGGACCGAATTTCCAAGTCTTCGGCAACAAAATGTATGCCTATCCGAATCCTTCGATTCCTTCGCTATTCTACAGCACTCCCGCTGTGGCCCCTGTGACCCGCGAGATGGTGGCGGAAGGAAACGCTTCCTTAGATTCGACCTTTACCGATGGAACCTCGAACACCATCATTATCGCAGAGCATTACGGTTGGTGCCCCGGCCCCGATACGGTAATGTTTAACGGCGCCCCGCAATGGCGACGATTAGGCCATAGCTGGACCCTGCCTTTTCCCTTGCATCCTCCAGGCACCGCTCATATTGGTTACGGCTCGGCGTTGCCCCCTCAATTGAAGCCGACCGCCGTTCAGTGCGATTTCTTCCGCCCGCAAGCCATGTCGGCGGGGGGCTGTAACGTAGCCATGGGAGATGGAAGCGTGCGAACCGTTTCCCCTTCGATCAATCCCACCACTTGGCGACTTTTGCTCGATCCTTCTGATGGCACTCCCATTCCGAGTAACTGGTAATCTGCACATCGAACAACGATTGATAGTAGGACGGGGCTTAGGACCCCAGCATTTTTCGGATGACCTGTAGCATTTGCTGGCGATAATTCTCTTTGGAAAATTGGAGGGCCTGAGTCCGCAAAACCTTGGGGTCGAAGTGGGTTTTCTCGCATTGCTCCATCGCATTGATGAGTGCCTCAACGGTTTGCTCAGGAAACCAAATGCCCGTAGGATTGGCTGAATCGAGCGGGTTAATCGTTTCGGTGGCCCCTCCTTTGGCATAGCAAATCACAGGGGTTCCACAAGCATTTGTCTCGACGGGCACAATGCCAAAATCTTCTTCTCCCGGAAACAATAAAGCGCGACATTTCCGAAGATGTTGCCGAATGGCCTCGTTCGATTGCCAACCAAGGAAGGTCACCGTCGGCCCTGCAATCGCTTTTAACTGAGCGGCATTTTGCCCCGTGCCAATCACCACTAACTTTTTCTTCAAACGATTACAGGCCTCGATCGCTAGGTCTAATCGCTTGTAAGGGGCAAAGGCCGAAAATGCCAAGTAATAATCTTCCCGATTGACCGTTGGATCGGGTGTGTAAAAATCGGTATCCACAGGAGGATAAATCACAATCGAATCACGATCATAACAATCGCGAATGCGCTGCTGAATCGTCCGACTAATCGCCACAAATGAGGTCACCCCCGTAGCCGTTCGACGATCCCACTCGCGAATCCGAGCCAGAATCAGATCAATCACTTTCGATTTGAGTGAACGACTGGTTCCAAAATAAGAATCCTTCATGTGCCACGCATAACGC
>CAZFDX010000326.1:0-2582 GCA_964518325.1 uncultured Alcaligenaceae bacterium
CCGAAGCCCTGCGCCATGAATGACCTCGCCATCGCACGCATCCCCCAGGCCCGTAGGCCCGACCCCTTTGCCCTCCCCTGAAGCCACCGAGTCGCACGAGAACGATCGTCGGAAACGAAATATCCCCGTGGCGGTGGATCGCCGTCGTCAAAATGCTGCCGAGAAACGCCGTTTGAGCGAACGTCGGCGGTTGATTGATCCCACCACCTGTGAACGAGATTATACCGAAGACGAAACGGAATTTATGAAGGCCATGGAACGCTATAAGCGTGAGAATCGCCGACCTTTTCCGACTTGGAGCGAAGTTCTCGAAGTGCTGATCTCGATGGGCTATCGACGTGTGGCTGAACCCACCGATCTCCCCGGCACGCGAAAAGATGCTCCTCCTCCGAAAGCCTAATCTCGTTGGTTCTGTAAATATCCAGCGTGTGTTTTCTACCACCCTTCGGATTTCCTTCGGATTGTTTTTCCTGATTTGGCCATAGACACTTTTCTTGATTGGGAATCAGGCTTTTTCTTGATTGGGAAACGATCTTTCACCTGATTGAAAACGGGTCAGGGATAGGAAAAAGGCCTTCCTCACTTCTGGAAAAGGAATTTTCTTCCACTCTCGGCAGTCCGGCCAGACTACCTATAAAAACAATCTTTGCTGTTCGATTGCGTAAGGAAAACTTATGGGTGGCGGATCACGAGTTTGGTTAGCGTATGTAGTAATGGCGGGGCTTTGCTGGGGAACCTACGTTCCCCTGATTGCCTACGGGGGACGGAGCCTAGGCTTTGGTCTTCCGTCCGAGGATTTATCGGGCCGATACACCGCTTTTCTGTGTGTTGGGGTGGCCTATTTTTTGATTGCCATCGTCTTCCCTTTAGTTCGGGCAATGCTCTTTAAGGAACCCATCCCCAAGAAAAAACAAGGGGTCTTCTTCTCGACCTTGGCCGGTGCTGCCGGTGCCTTTGGCGCGTTGGGGGTGATTTTTGCCACGGCCGCTGCCTCGCCCAACGATCGCATTTTTATTGCCCCTTTGATCTTCACTTTGGCCCCTTTTCTAAACACTGTGGTTAGCTTATTTTGGCACCCCACACCCGAACATCCCCTTCACTTTGCTGCCCCCAAGGAAAGGCCATCTTGGAAGTTTTTCCTCGGGGTCCTGTGTGTGGCGATCGGGGCGGGGTTGATTCTCTACGCCAAAGGAGAAATGGAAGCGAAACCCAGTTCCGCAAGCGCCACACCACAAGAAACGTCGTATGTTTGGCTTGCCTACGTTGCCATGGCCGGCTTATGCTGGGGGACCTACGTTCCTTTGATTGCTTTCGGTGGAAGAAACCTCAGTGCGGGGCCTCAATATCCTTTTGCCGGACGATATGCCGCGTTTTTATGTGTCGGGGTCGCGTATTTCTTGATCGCGGTCATTTTCCCCCTCACTCGCTATAGCCTTGTGGAAGGAACCACCTTACCCAGTCGCACCGATGGACTGATCTTCTCGGGATTAGCGGGCGCTGCCGGTGCCCTCGGGGCCTTAGGGGTCATCTTCGCCACCGCAGCTGCCAAACCGGGCGATCGTCTCTACATTGCCCCTTTGATTTTCACGTTAGCCCCGCTCATTAATACGATTGTGAGTCTCTTCTGGCATCCGTCGGTTGAACCTCTCGATCTCTTTAACATTCACGGTCCAAAAGAAATGCCGACGTGGAAACTCTTCGTGGGGGTAGTGGCAGCAGGCCTCGGAGCCGGTGCCATCCTCCTTTCTAAAGAAGAGTTAGAAGCCAAAGTGACCGCCGCGAAAAAATAATCGTTCGATCTATTCTTACTCCTACGTTACCATCAAGACATCGGAACCCCTTGGAATAGGGCGCAAAAATGATCGGCTGAGATTGGCCCGTTTCCCATGCGACTTTTGACCATTTTGTTCGGGAAAACTAGCCCAAAATGACACGCGCCGCTTTCTCGCAGGCTCCGGCTTGGCCGACCTTTTCTTTTAACTCCTTAAGGGCTTCTTTGACCTTTTGCCGTTCGGCTTCGTTCGTCAGCCAGTACCCAATTTTCTCGGCCACCTTCAGGGAGGGGTTTCTCTCGGTCAAAAATTCGGGAAAGATTTCGCGATCGAGTAACAAATTCACCAACGTGATATACTTCACGTTCGAGAGTTGCCGGAACACCCGTTTATCGAAGTGGCGAATCCGGTAAACAATCACACTCGGAACTTGGTGGTACATCAATTCTAAACTGACCGATCCCGATACTGAAATGGCACACTCGGCCAAGGAAATAATCTCAGCCGTTTTGTGAACATGAACCTCAATCGGAAGCGGATATCGGCCGATCAATTCCCGTGCGCGTTGGGCTTGCGGTTCATTGAAGCTCGCCACCAGAAATCGGGTCTGCGGGAATTGCTGATGAATCGTTTGGGCCGCTTGAAGCATTTCTTCTAGGTTTCGTTGCACCTCTTGATTGCGTGAGCCTGGAAGCAGGGCGATTACGCGGCCCGACTTTTGCGGTTGCTGCTGAACAAACGAACGATCTAATTCCAGTTGACTGAGATAATCGAAATAAGGATGCCCCACATACAGGCTATTGACGCCCC
>CAZFDX010000327.1:0-19019 GCA_964518325.1 uncultured Alcaligenaceae bacterium
TCACTCGACTGGCAGAAGCCCAAGCCAAGAAAGTGGGGGACGAAACTCGGGCCAAAGAATTAGCGAATGCCGCCTACGACCTGATTCAGAAAGGGAACCTTGGGCCTGACGAATTCCAAAATGCCCTTGCCCGTAAGGAGCTGGCGAATGTTCTCGCTCTCAAGGGAATCGAAGAATATCGCAAGGCCGATAAGCTCTATCAAGATGCGGGTATCCGTAAAGAAGATCGCCGAGCTTATGCTACGATTGCTGCTCAGGCCGAGAACTTCGAGGCCGCCCGCAGTCAAGCAACTCGGCACTTGATGGATTCGATGGGAACTCCTTTTGAGAAAGAAGCCCGACGTTTATTGGCTCAGGTGCTAACTTGGAAGGGAGACTACATCGAAGCGCTGGCCTTGTACGAGCAAATGACCAAGAACGAAACTCCGAAAAAAGAAAACCGCGATATTCGCGTGGAACTAGCCGACGTGCTGCGATTCTCGATGAACTACAGTGAAGCGATTGTGAAATACGCTTTGCTTCTGAATGAAGAGTTCGAGCAAAAGCAATTGTGGATTGGCTTTGTTGATTCTGCTAGCTCGGCTTTGCGGATCAACAAAGAACAGGCCGATTTGCTCATCAAAGTTCACGACCGCTACGCTCCCGAAATCCAAGACCCCCGACGGATGAGCCGCTTGGCATGGGTCATGATTCGGATTGGTCAAGCCTCGAAGGCCAACGCCCTGTTGGATCGTGCTAAAGAAGCGAACCCGCAACAACCTGCCGTTCGCAAAGAACTTGCAGGGGTCCTCGCCGCTGCTGGACGAAACAGCGATGCTATCGAAATGCTGTTAGAGGAAAACACCTACAAGACGCTCGACATCAAAGAAATCCTTGAACTGACCAACTTGCTCAGTGCCGAGGATCGACTGGATGAAGCGGAAAAACGTCTGGCGGCCGTGACGAACGATCGTAGCGATAAAGATGTTCGCGTCCGTTTGGCAACGCTAATGCTTTGGAACAAGAAGTATGCCGAGGCGCGGGCGGCCTTCACGAAACTGCAACGGGAATTCCCAGACGACGAAATGATTCCGCTTCGTATTGCTCAAACTTACCTTTGGGCACGCGATTATCCCAATGCGATTACCCGATACACCGATATTCTGAAGAAGAACCCCGCTCGTATTGATGAGCCTGAAGTTTGGAAAGGATTCCTCGATTCCGCTTCCGGTGTGGCAGGGGAATCTTTACGGGATATGCCCCGTCGCGATTTGGGACCGGTCTTTGATAAAGTGCAAATCGAGTTGATTCGCAAAGCCTTTGATTCGGTCAATCGAGTGAAATTCGCAACCGAATCGGCTAACGAGCAACTCTTGCAGGAGATCAAAAAGGTGGCCTTTGGGGATGACCCTCGCAGTAAGGAACGTGTCGCCAAAGTGGAACGGGAAAATGCGAAACGCATCACCGATCTGGCTAAAACAACGGGTCGGATGGGCTTGCTGCTCGGATTGCTCGGGGATCGTGAAAAAGCCAGCCAATCGTTTGGAGTGGCTCTGCGGATGGCAGAACGAGACCGCGAAGTTTGGTTGCTCTACGCCCAAGCCATGTCTGCAGTGGGTGACGATCGAACCGCCAAACAAATTTACGATTGGTTGCTCGCAGGAGGGGCCGCTCAAGGAGGAAAAGAAACCCTTCCGCCTCCTTCCCGCCCCGAGCGATAAGCGATCAGCTCCCACGAGCATCGTAACCCGCATTTTGAATGAGATTCCTCTCTCGAAAAGCTCACTTCCCATCGGGTGAGCTTTTTCCATTTTTACGATCGTTTCTCGAACAGCTCACTCTCCATCGGGTGAGCTTTTTCCATTTGCACGATCGTTCCCATGATTCCCCGACTATTGGTGCGATGGATGCTTAGGCCGCCAGCGGATTAGTGGAATCGTTCATAAAAATCATGAGCAGGAGTTATCCATAGGATTCATTCGCAGCAGTCAAATCAGCGAGCGGCTCACCGGAATCAAACCGGCGGATCGCCGGAATCATCCACCGCAATCAAGCGTGTTTCTTCAAATCAGAGCGGGAACACGATGGGCGAACTTCCCAAAAGGGAGAGGATGACAAAAGGGATGGGGATGTTTATGCGTTGGCCTTTTTGAAGTATTCTTTCGAGCCGGCCACATCGGGTTTGATCGAAAGGTCCCCTTTCTTCCAGTTCGCGGGGCAGACTTCCCCATGTGTTTCAAAGAATTGCAGGGCATCGATCAATCGCAAGGCCTCATCGATATTTCGGCCCAGCGGTAAATCGTTGATGGTGATATGTCGCAAAATTCCTTCTTTGTCGATTAAGAAGGTTCCACGAAGGGCCACGCCCCCTTCGAGTAACACGCCGTAGTTCGCTGAGATCGATTTGGTAATGTCGACAATCAGAGGATATTTGAGTTGGCCCAAGCCCCCTTCGCTGCGGGGGGTGCGGATCCAAGCGAGGTGGCTGAATTCGCTATCGACCGAAACGCCCAGCACTTCGGCCCCGCGTTTGTGGAACTCTTCGATTTTATCCGAGAAGGCAATGATTTCCGTAGGACAAACAAAGGTAAAATCTAACGGATAAAAGAATAAGACAACGTACTTGCCGCGATAGTTCGACAGGCTAACCTTCTCAAACTTTTCGTTAATCACAGCAGTTGCGGTAAAATCAGGTGCTGGCTTCGTCACAAAAGCAGCCATACTTCAATACTCCTTGAATAGTTAATGAATAGTTTATAGGTTGGCTGAACCGGTGTTGTCAACCGGTGTTAGATGTTCAGAGTATGAATTCGTACCAACAGATTCAAAAGTTTTACCAGAACCTTTTCCTTTTGGGGTTTGGGGTTTTGGCGTTTTCAAAAGATTTACCAGAACCTTTTGGGGAGCAATTCGGGAGAATTGGGAGGGATCATCGCAGAACGCAGCTTGGCCGATAAAAATTGGGGGGGATGGTGTGCGTCGGTCGGCCATTAGAGACCCGTCGGCCATTAGAGAATGTATCGAGTCTGTGCGATGAATCATCGCCCTGCACAATCTTGACGGTGCGGGTCGGTCGGCCATTAGAGAATGTATCGGGATAAATCTTCTTTTTGAAGAATATCACTCAACCGACGATTCACATAAGCCGCATTGATTACGATTTTTTTCTCGGGGATATCGGGCGCCTCGAAGCTCACCTCTTCTACAACCCGTTCCATGACCGTATGCAAGCGACGCGCCCCGATATTCTGTGTGGATTTATTGACCTGACAGGCAATATCGGCCAAGGCATCGATCCCATCGGAGGAAAATTCGATCGTGATTCCTTCGGTGGCCAGCAATTGAGCATATTGTTTGGTGATGGCATGCTTGGGTTCCGTGAGAATTCGCAGAAAATCCTCGCGGGTCAGGTCATTGAGTTCCACTCGAATCGGGAATCGTCCTTGCAATTCGGGCATGAGGTCTGCGGGTTTGGAAACGTGAAAGGCCCCCGCAGCGATGAACAGAATATGATCGGTTTTCACCGGCCCGTACTTGGTATTGACGGTGGTTCCTTCGACCACAGGGAGCAGGTCGCGTTGCACCCCTTGACGGGAAACATCGGGGCTTACCGATGAATGGGGACCGCATACCTTGTCGATTTCATCTAGGAAGATGATGCCATGATTTTCGGCCAAATGGACGGCCTGTTCGGCTAATTCGGCTCGATCGATCAGGGCTTCGGTTTCTTGCTCCAGAAGGATTTTACGGGCCTCGGCCACGGTCATGGTGCGAGTTTGGGGTTGTCGGGGGATGATCTTTTCAAACATATTTTGAAAATCGACATCCATCGCTTCCATGCCCATATTCGAGAAAATTTGGACCGGCACCGTTTTGGGGTCTGTGGTCATCTCGACGGGCTTTTCTTCGAGTTCCCCCGCTTCGAGCATGGCCTTGAATTTATCTCGCGTTTTTTGGCGTTTGGCGGTTTCTTCCGCTTCGATTTCGGGAGACCAAGGCCCCTTCGGGGTAGGAAGCAAAAGGTCCAGAAGTTTTTCGTTGACCCGTTCTTGAGCTTTTTGGGCGACCGCTTCTTTTTGAGATTGTTTGACCAGACCGACGCTGGCTTCTACCAGATCGCGAATCATGCTTTCGACATCGCGACCATGATAGCCTACCTCGGTATATTTGGTGGCTTCAACTTTGATAAACGGTGCCCCGACCAGTTTGGCCAACCGGCGGGCAATCTCCGTTTTGCCTACCCCTGTGGGACCAATCATGATGATGTTTTTGGGGGTCACATCGCTGCGAATGTCATCGGGTAATTGTTGGCGACGCCAGCGATTTCGGATCGCAACGGCCACGGCCCTTTTGGCGGCCGCTTGCCCCACGATATATTTATCCAACTCGGCCACGATTTGGCGGGGCGTGAGATTTTCTATCTCGAAGCGGGCCGGTTGATTCGTCTTATTTGTATCTGGCATAATTTCACCCGTAACTTTTATGTGTTAAACTTCGGTAACGGTGATGGATTTATTTGTGTAGATACAAATCTCACCGGCAATCTCCAACGACTTACGAACAATACTGGCAGCATCCAACGGGGAATGTTGCACCAAGGCCCGAGCGGCCGACAACGCATACGGACCCCCTGAACCAATGGCCAAAACCCCATCGGCTGGTTGAATCACATCGCCGGTCCCACTCACCAGTAAGAGATGATCCTTATCTAGGGCAATCATCATGGCTTCAAGGCGTCGCAAAGCCCGATCCGTTCGCCATTCTTTCGCTAATTCTGTGGCGGCCTTGGGGATTGAACCTTGATAATCACGCAATTTGGCCTCGAACCGTTCGAGCAGCGCAAAGGCATCGGCTGCTGAACCGGCAAAACCGACGGCGACTCGACCATCATATAATTTGCGGATTTTCTGGGCATCGTTCTTCATGACGATTTGACCCAGTGTGACTTGACCATCGCCACCAATGGCAGCTTGACCTTGATGGCGGACTGCGAGGATCGTCGTGGAGCGTATTTTCATGGGTGTTTCTCAGTATCTGAGACATTTTACCCATTGGGTCGAGTGAGACCAACTTGTTCGATGTTTTTTCAGGGAATATCAGCACGAAAGCATTAGGCACCATCATTCTTTTCAGGACGAAAGGATTGGGCACCATCATTCTCTCCCGATGGAGAAGTTCGATCGACGAGAAAGTTTACAGGTTCGCTTCCGAAACTTTTTCTTCTGCCTTTTTCTTGGCATGGTTGAACGTCTCTGGCTCGGCGAGGATAAGCAAAGTATCGCCAGCCTCTAGACGAGTCGAACCTTTAGGTTGAACGAATTCCTGATCGCGAGCGATCATCAAAATCAGTAACCCCGAGGGCAAATTCAAATCGATGACGGTTTGCCCTGCCCAAACGGAATCGATGGGAATAGTCAGTTCCTTTAACTCGCTCCTTAAACCCTCTACGGGATTGAACTGAAGCGGATAAGTTCGACGCACAGGGGGGGGGGCATCGACCCCCAGCCATCGGGCGATGATCGGAACCGTAGCTCCTTGGGCCAACACCGACAGCAGCACCACAAAGAAGACGATATTAAAAATTTCGTCGGCTCGTTGGATACCGGCCAACTTGGGATAAGTGGCCAGCACAATGGGTACCGACCCACGCAACCCCACCCAAGAAACAAAGGCTATCTCTCGCAGGTTCAGTTTTGTGGGGAGTAAGCAAATAAAAACGGCAAAAGGTCGGGCCAAGAACATCAAAACAACGGCAATTAATAACCCAACCCCAACGATGGAAACCAAACGGGAAGGAAATACCAAAAGCCCTAGGGTTAAAAACATAGCGATTTGCATCAGCCAAGCCATCCCCTCATGAAACAGCAGTAAGGTACGGCGGCGGATCAACGGGCGATTGCCAATGACGATTCCCGCGATGTACACCGCCAAGAAACCATTTCCTCCGAGAACAAAGGCAAGGGAGTAAGTCAAAATCGCAATCGAGAAAATCAGCACCGCATACAGCCCTTCGTATCCCAGACCAATGCGATTCACCAAAAACACGCCGAACCGGCCACTGAAATATCCAATGGCGGCCCCTAGGGGCATTTGCACCAGAAACCCCAATACCAAATATCCGATCGACACCGAAGGAAGCGTGATGAATTGAAGCAAAGTCACGGTGAGAAACACGGCCATAGGATCGTTACTGCCCGATTCTAGTTCCAGAAGGGGGCGCAACTGTCCTTTGAGATTCACCCCTTTGGAGCGAAGGACTGAGAAGACGGCGGCGGCATCGGTCGAAGAAATAATCGCCCCGAGCAGCATTCCTTCAAGCAGAGTAAAGCCGGCCAACAGATGAGTCGCAAGGCCTACGACAACGGCAGTGAGCGCTACCCCCAATGTCGATAAGCCCAAAGCATGTGGCAGAACGGGTCGTACACTTTTCCAATCGGTATCCAAACCACCGGAAAAAAGAATCAACGTCAGTGCTACCGTACCCACGGCCGCCGCGAGGGGAGCATCGTCAAATTCAATGCCAATCGGTCCATCCGAGCCGACAATCATCCCTATGACCAAAAACAATAATAATGCAGGCACTCCCACACGGTCGGCAGCTCGACTTGCTAACACCCCCAGCAACAGCAAAACCGAAACGACGAGCATCGAATACTCAATCGCTATCATCGCAAATAGGCTTGTTGAAATCATCACACTCCTTGTGAATAGGCAAGGGGATTCGTTGCGGTTTCCTCACACGATCTTCTTTTTATACGAATCGTTCCATTCCACCACGAATGCCCCTGATTATGGCCGACCCTGTTATGGTAAACCCTGTTCAGGCCAACCCTGTTATGGTTGCCCTTGATTATGTGAAGTGAGCTATCGTACAAAATTGAGTTCGTGATGTAGCGGTTATCTCCAGAATCGGACTTCATGGATCGCAATGGAGCAGTACTGGAGCCGAGCAGTATCTTTCTCAAAATGTGTGAAATAGGAAATTTAATTTGGGTGGGTAGTGATTGAAGAAGTTGTAAATTGGAGTGGCATGGTTATTCCAGTTGGCATCCTCTTTGGAAGAAGGTGAATCTCCTATGCTTTATTGAGGAGGCGGGGCAGGGGGTTGCGGCTGCGGGATCGGCATAGGCGATGCATTAGAAAAAACGGTCCCCCCCCCTAGGGCCTGATAAACTCGGGCCACGGCAATTAATTCTTGCCGTTTGGTTTCGATGAGGTCCATTCGAGCATCGAGCATATCCCGCTGAGCGAGTAACACCTCAACATATTCCGCACGGGCATTCAAAAACAATTTCGTAGCGGTTTCGACCGAGGCTTCCAAAGATTCGAGTTGGCGTTTTTTCAAAGCAACACTCTTACGATAATTCTCGGCTTTTGTGAACTGATTGACCACTTCGATGTAGGCATTCAACACAACTCGTTGGTAGTTGACCAATGCTTGGATTTGTCTGGCGTTGGCGCTGAGATAATCGGCCTCGATGGCTCGCCGGTTAATCAAAGGAGCCACGAGATTCCCCGCAGCATTGGCAACCAAGGCTTCCGGAGTGGTGACGAGATATTTCGGGTTAAATGCTTGCAGGCCGATGCCACCCGTCAGAATCAAAGAGGGGAAAAAATTGGCACGAGCCACTTTCACATCTAAGCCGCTGGCCTCCACCTCGCGTTCGGCTTGACGAATATCCGGTCGGTTCTTCAACAGTTCCGATGGGACCCCCAAAGCAATTGCTGGATAAGATAAGTTGTAGAATTCGCTTGAGTTCCGTTCGATCGGTTTGGGGTAGCGCCCAAGCAAGAAATTCAAGCGGTTCTCGACTTCAATAATTTCTTGGTTGACCACAAGAATTTCGCTTTCGTTCTTTTGAATTTCGGCTTGGAAGCGTTGCACGGGTAATTCGGTACCTCGGCCAGCTTCCTTTTTGGCTTCCGCTTGTTTCAGGCTTTCTTTTTGCAGTTCAATTGTTTTCTTCAAATTGTCTAAACGATTATCCAACGCCATCAGCGAGTAATAGTTTTCGGCCACTTCTGCAATGATGCGAGTGATGACATAATTCCGACCCTCGGCTGTGCCTAAATATCGCAATGTGGCTGCATCACGGGCATTTCGTAACTGCCGCCAAATATCGAGCTGCCAAGAGAAATTGGCTGCCACCAAAAAATCGGGAAGGGGATTAGGGAACCGTCGATTATCAAGGATATTCAATTGTTCTTCGACGGCACCGTTGCGGGTGTAGCGACTAGTTTTTTCAACTCCTAGCCCCCCCCCCACGGTGACAAAGGGAAGATATGCCCCAGTCCGTGCGCGAATTTCGTTGTTGGCAATTTGAATTTCTTGCTCCAACAACTTGAGTTCCTGATTCTCAGTGATGGCTTCAACCAGAAGTTTGCTTAACTTCGGATCGTTGAAGTATTCCATGGCTGAGGTCTGCGAGGAATTCTCACTGGTGGAAGAGGCTTGGTTAAAACTAGCCGGCAGAGTAGGCCCTACCTCCGGTGTTTGAAGTTTTGGTAAGTTACAAGCCGAAATCGTAAAGAGGCCAGAACACATCGCAAGGCGAAGTAATTCCTTTAACTTCGATTTGCTATTGAATGATTGAAATCGTAACATCAAACGTCCCTGCCGATGGTATCTCAAATCTCCACAGTCTCTTTTCAATTATCGACTCAATTTTGGATAAAATACATTCGATTTTGACGAGCCGATCGAATGTATTAGGTTTGTGAAAAAAATATGTAAGGGTAAGAAATTAGAATGATTAGATTGGGATGGAAATTGGTCATTTGACGATCAGTCAGGTTCCTGATTGAACATCCACTCTGTCTACCAGAAAGCCCGATTCTCTCATCCGCGTGTTTGCAGACATGCAAACTTGACTTCGTCGATCATATCTTCGCTAAATTAACTATTCACTTTGCACAATTACAGAGGTGAGACTCGTGAACGATTTATAAAGTTGATTATTTCACCCGATTGAACTTTGGCCAAATTGACAATTCACTAAATTGAAAATTTCGCCAGATTAACATTTCACATCTTAGCGAAATTAAGAATGTTTATCATCCTCGGTCACGGGAAGGGCCATTGGGATTTCCGAATTTTCTTCTGAGGAAGAAGGTAAAGATTGATACTCGAAAATCTCACTTAAAGGGCCTGTGGATTCATCTGCCAGCAAGGAACGACCATCAACAAGCCAAGCCATGATGAAGTAGAGTCCGGGGATCACAAAGACTCCGATCACGGTCCCTAACAACATCCCCCCTACGCCGGTACTCCCAATGGTACGATTCCCAATGGCGCCCGCACCGGTCGCGATGACAAGCGGCACAAGGCCGGCAATAAAGGCAAACGAGGTCATTTGGATAGGTCGGAATCGGGATCGACCGGCATCGATTGCAGCTTCCTTCAGGGAAAGCCCTTCTTGCCGACGTTGGACCGCAAATTCAACAATCAGAATCGCATTCTTCCCAAGTAAGCCGACGAGCATGACCAAGCCAATTTGGGCGTACACATCGTTTGATAATCCCATGATTTCAAGAAAGGCCAACGACCCAAAAATCCCGATGGGCAAAGAGAGCATGACCGCCAAAGGCAGAACAAAACTTTCGTACTGCGCCGCCAAGACCAAATACACAAACGCCACCACAATCAAAAAGATATAAACCGCTTCGTTACCTTTTTTGGCTTCATCGTAAGAAAGCCCCTCCCAACCCACATCATACCCCCGAGGGAGCGTTTCTTTGGCGACCTCTTTGATCGCTTTCAGGGCTTGTCCGCTACTGTAACCGGGCGCTGGGGACCCTTGAATCGCAGCCGAGGGGAACAAATTGTATCGTGTGATTTCGTTCAAGCCTTGTTTCTTTTGAATGGTCATGAAAGAGGAGTAAGGAACCATTTCTCCTTTTTCATTCTTTACGAACATTTCATTCAGGTCTTCGGGCATCCGTCGATATTGGGGGGCAGCTTGAACGTAGACTTTATAAAACTGCTCGAAGCGTACAAAGCCTTGTTCGTAGGTACTGCCAATCATGATGTTCAGGTTATCCAACGCTTTCGCAATCGAAACCCCTTTTTGCATGGCGATTTCGTTATTGATAATCAGCTCGTATTGGGGATAATTCGCGGTGTAGAAGGTGAACAGGTTGCTCAATTCGGGACGTTTTTGCAACGCAGCCATGAACTGATCGGTCACTTCGCCGAGCCTTTTGTAATCCGAGGTTCTGGTCTTATCCAACAAACGTAACGAAAAGCCACCGGCCGCACCAAAGCCCGGAACCGCAGGGGGTTCAAAAAACTCTAATTTCACATCGGTAATTTCGCGGCATTTTTCTTCGAGGTCCGAAATAATTTCTTTGGCTGTGCGCGACCGCAGCGACCAATTCTTCAGGTTGATAATACAGGTCCCCGCGTTAGAACCGCGACCTTCGGTGAGCACTTCGTAACCGGCAATTGAAGTTACCGAGGTCACTTCCGGAATGGTCTTGGCAATTTTTTCCAATTCGTGTGATTTGGCATTGGTATATTCCAAGGTCGAACCTGCAGGGGTTTGAAGCACGGCATAAATAATCCCCTGATCCTCACCTGGAATAAATCCGGAAGGAAGAATCGTGCTGACACCAATAATTCCCCCGCCAAATCCCACCACGATGAATAGAGTCAAAACAAAGTTCGTCACGATCCGTCGAACAATGGCCGTATAGACCTTCGTGATTTTGTTAATCAGATATTCAAAAGGTCGGCGCAACAAGGGAACGAGCAACAAAAGAAATCCCAATTGCCCCCACAGTTCGTAGGCCACATAGGTCACCCCTGCAAGAATGAGCAACCCGAACAGAATCCCTAAGAGAATCAACAAAGGATTACGACGAGCTTTTTTGGGGGTATGATGTTTATCACCATGATGTTTATCCTCATGATGTTCCGCTGCGTGGGGCTTCAGAATCATGGCACACAAGACTGGAGTTAAAGTCAACGCAATCAACCCCGAGAGAATAATTGAGGTGGCCATAGTGATACCGAATTGCTTATAAAATTGCCCGACCGGCCCTGGAACGAAGGTCACAGGAACGAACACAGCCGTCATAACAAGGGTAATGGCGATAATCGCACCGCTAATTTCGTGCAGAACCTCCATCGTGGCCCGATAAGGCGAAAGGTGCTTTGTCTGCATTTTGGCATGCACCGCCTCGACCACGACAATCGCATCATCGACCACAACCCCAATGGCCAGAACCATAGCAAACAGGGTGATTAGGTTGATCGAAAGCCCAATCAACTGCAGAAAGAAAAAGGTCCCCACCAACGATACGGGCACCGCCAAGATGGGAATCAGCGTGGAACGAATATCTCCTAGGAAGATGTACACCACTAGGGAGACAAGAATAAAGGCTTCAATCAGGGTATGAACGACTTTTTCGATCGAGGCATCCAAAAAGCTCGAAACATCGTAGGCCAACTCGTAATCCATTCCGGGAGGGAAGGATTCTCTTTTAAGTCGTTCGAGTTCTTCTTTAATTTCTTCGATGACCTCCGAGGCATTCGATCCCGGCGCTTGTTTGAGGATAATCGAAGCCGCAGGTCGCCCATCAATATCGGAGTAAATATCGAAAAATTCCGAGCCGAGTTCCACATCCGCAATATCCTTGATTTTGATACTTTCCCCTTCCGGATTGGCCCGCAAAATAATCTCGGAGTATTGCTCGGGTTTGTTGTACCTTCCCACATAGGTTAAAACATATTCTTTCGATTGCGACTCCTTGGCCGTGGCCTGTCCGAGTCGCCCTGGAGAACCGATCACACTTTGTTCGGCAATCGCTTTCATGACGTCTTCGGTTGAGATGTTGTAGGCACGCATTCGATCGGGCTTTAGCCAAATCCGCATGGCAAAGGCACGGTTCCCCAAGTTTCGTGGCAGCCCCATCCCTTTAATTCGCTTCAGTTCAGGCATCACATAGGCATTGGTGAAATTGAAGAGGGTTTTCTGATCGGCATTCGGGTCGGTGCTATAAATGTTCACATACATGAGCATACTGGGCACCACCTGACTCACTAAAATCCCTTCGCGGACCACCAACGGGGGCAGACGATTCAACACGATATTCACACGGTTTTGCACGTTCACTACATTGATGTTCGGGTCGGTACCCGGCTCGAAATAAATCCGAATGACGGCTTCCCCAGCACTCGTGGCCGAGGATGCAATGTAGCGCATGTTTTGCACGCCGTTGATCGATTGTTCAAGCGGAATCAATACCGACTCGACCAGCACATTCGCGCTCGCGCCGGGGTAAGCAATGGCGACCTCGACCGTGGGGGGGGCAATATCCGGAAACTGCGAGATCGGTAGGGTTTTGATACCCAGAACCCCAAGAAAAAGCAGAATAATCGAAATCACAATCGCCATGGCAGGACGATGAAGAATTTTCGTAAACATGGTATCTCTTAGTGTTTCGGGTGTACAGAATCTGGGTAACCTTTTACCCAAAGTGCAGGACTTTCCATTATCATCAGGGACTTTTCGTAATAATCGCGGGCGTTACCCGGCGTGGAATTTCAAATGTTTCAGGGGGTCACTCGGCGTGGAATTTCAAATGTTTCAGGGCGTCTTCTGGTTTGCGGTATTGCGGAGTCTCAATCTTCTGACCATCCCGCACTAGTTGCACCCCTTCTAGGATGATCTGATCTTGATTCGTTACCCCGCTTTTGATGACAAACAAATCGTCCAACTCGTGCTCAATTTTGATCTCTCTTTGATGGGCCGCTCCATCTTCCCCCAGAACAAACACATAAACCTTGTCCAAAATTTCAAAGGTCGCCCTTTGGGGGATGATTAACGCATTCCTCAAGGTTCTATGAATCACAATGTTACCCGTTTGGCCATGGCGTAACAGACCGTTGGGATTGGGAAAATCGGCTCGGAAAGGGATATTACCCGTCTCGCGGTTGAACTCACCTTCTACGGTGACGATGTTCCCTGCATCGTAAGGGAAAGGTTTATTGTTGGCTAAAATTAGCTCAATCCGAGAATCGGGCAATTCCAAGCGAGAATTACTCAGGGGCGTTTTCACTTGCCAGAGATAGTTAAGGTATTGGGCTTCGGGAACATTAAAATAAACCCACATCACCTTGTTATCAGAGAGAGTGGTGAGTTTATCTCCCTCTTTAATGAGGCTGCCCTGTTGCTCGTGGAGTCGATCAATAATCCCATCGAATGGCGCTCGGACGGTGGTGAAATTCAATTCTGCCTGCGCTTGGGCAGCCTTGGCTTTGGCCTTGGCAAGTTTGGCGGCAAATAGTGCGAGTTCTTTGTCCGAAACGACCCGATCCTCGAAAAGTTTTTTCGTGTTGTTGTATTCCTGTTGAGCCAGTTGCACTTCGGCTAATTCGGCATCCAACCGAGCTTTGTACAAGGTCGGTATAATCTGGAAGAGCACTTGGCCGGCTTCGACCGCATCCCCCTCTTTCAGATGAATTTCATCCAAGTAGCCGGCTTCCTTCTGTTGCGCTCGGATCACGATGTGACGTCGTGAATTAATCAGGCATACATATTGTTGTTTAATCGTCACATCTTTATAAACGGGGTTGGTCACAACGATAACAGGTTGCTCATGATGGTGGTGGTCACCATGATGACTGCAAGCCGAGATACCGAAAGTCAGCCCGATCAAGAATATGGATTTAACGTGTAGGTATTTCATGATTCATGTTCCGGTCAGTGTTATCCCCTTTCAATTCAGCAAACATAATGCCGTAACCTTTTTTGATTAAGAAAAACCTTAGATTTCAGAACGCGAATCACAAAGCCTACCCCTGATATTCCCCTAAAAACACTAAGGAACCATCTTAATTCTTCCTTATAAAAGAATTTAGGACGGCTCGAATCTAATCCTCTATTAAACTCGGGGTTTAACCACCAACGGGCTGCGGATTCTGTACGGAATGGCTCTTGAGGAATCAGGCTGGTCGTTCAGCGACCATCTTGAGAAGGGTAATCCCCGATTCCGAAACCAAAGGGGGTTTCAACAACGGATGAGATGAGGTAATCGTGATTTTTTCAATCCATTGCCTATATCAATTTTATGGCCAAAATTCCCTTCAAAGTTGCAATCTTATTTCACCGGAGGAATCGACTGATTCTGACGGAGGCACTCCTTTATCCGGAACTTTCTTGGATCGGTACATCGAGAAAAAAACTGAAACCCCATGTAATCAAAAACCTTGAAAAGTTCACTGCGGGCTTGGATGTTGGGACTCTCTATTCTCGGCGATGTATCACACAACCAAGACTCCAAACCATTGAGCTGGAACTGACGAACCCGTATCTAAACCAAGAAAATGTTAGCTCATTACAGCCGAACCCCCCCAAGGAGAATCTCTGTCCTGTTTCCCATTGGCTGACTCCGCTGAAACTTTCCCTCACCGTGGTGGTTTGGGATTTCGACAAGGAACGGACGATCGTGTTTGTTCCATTGTTGAACCTCTATGAGATGCTTCATTCTTCGGATGACTTCGAGGAGGTGGTGAAAAAACTTTGTCACGAAGCTATTATTCGTGAGAACCTGTATTGGAGCCTCCAAAGGTTGGGAATAATTTTTAACAACACTCAAACCAGACTGGACTTGATTGAGGTTGAATGGGAAATCCCTACGGAGAAGAAGCGATCACGCAAACAAATTCAAATCTTCCCCACAGATAACCCGTTCAATTTGAAATCGATTGCTACTGAGTTAATTTCTACCACACTCTCTAAAGCCTATCATGTCGAATCCTATGTCCAACAGATCGCAGAAATTTTGGGGGGAGAGAACCCACAATCGATCTTGCTAGTAGGGCCTTCGGGTGTGGGTAAATCAGCGATTGCAAGGGAATTGGTTCGCACGGCCGATAATTATCAACTCGGTTCCACTCCGTTCTATCAGACTAGTGGGGCTCGCCTTGTGGCAGGGCAAATTGGTTATGGGATGTGGCAAGAACGAGTCCGAAAAATGATTGCTCATGCTCAACGACACCATGCCATTTTCCTTTTGGGGAATCTGGTGGAACTCATGGAGGTGGGTAAAGGTAGGAACCAACCTACGAGCATAGCGCAGTTCTTAAGTTCTGCCATTGCAACGGGCGAGTTCCGTTGCATTGTGGAATGCACTCCCGAGCAGATTCCCTTGATTGAGAAAGTGGCGCCGCATTTACTCGATGCATTCCAAAAAATCGAAATCCCAGAACCCGATGAAGCCATGACTTTGGCCATCCTTCGCGACGTTGCCAAGGATACTTCCAAGGTGGTCGTGCCTCCAGAGGTTTTGCAGACGATTGTTTCGCTGCACCGACGGTATGCGACCGATTCTGCCTTCCCAAATCGGCCCGTGCGATTTCTGAATCAGCTCCTCGATCAGAATCAAAATAAATTTCTGACCGTCGATGAAGTACGACAGGCCTTTAGCCGTGAAACGGGCCTACCCTTATTGTTGATCGATCCCCAATCTCCTCTGGACCTTTCGCAAGTCAGGAATTGGTTCGAGCAACGGGTGATCGGTCAACCCGAAGCCA
The DNA here is from genome assembly GCA_964518325.1 of uncultured Alcaligenaceae bacterium. GTDB lineage: Bacteria > Planctomycetota > Planctomycetia > Gemmatales > Gemmataceae > SKW135. The sequence goes on from CAZFDX010000327.1 coordinate 15,518, forward strand.
TATCTCAGATATTGAGTGTTCTGACCACCGCTAAAGCGGGCCTGTCTCGCCTCGGTCAACCGATTGCCTCTTTACTTTTTGTCGGTCCAACAGGGGTCGGAAAAACCGAAGCAGCGAAAGCCTTCACCGAGTTCTTTTTTGGTAGCCCCGACCGTTTAACTCGATTCGACATGAGCGAATACGCGGACCCCCTTAGTGTACGAAGATTAATCGGCACGAGCATAGGGCAAGAAGGTCTTCTCACCACCAAGGTTCGCGAACAGCCGTTTTCGGTGCTGTTGTTCGATGAATTTGAAAAGGCCGATCCCAGCGTATTCGATTTATTCTTGCAAATCCTCGGCGAGGCCCGCCTAAGCGATGCGGCCGGTCGCTTGGCCGATTTCCGAAATTGCCTGATTATTTTGACCTCGAACTTGGGGGCCGAATCCTTCCTTGCAGGGAATTTTGGTCTGTTCACCTCAAGCCGAGAATTCCGCGAGAGCAAAGCACATTTCACCCGAGTGATCGAAAAATTTCTTCGACTCGAGATAGTCAATCGGATAGATCGGATTATCCCTTTTGTTCCCTTGGATCGCCCAACCATTCAGAAAATTGCCCTTAAAGAATGGGAAAAGATTTTGACGCGGGAAGGGACTCGCCAACGAGGCCTTCAGGTCCACATAGAACCGGAAATTCTCGATACGTTGTGTCAGAAGGATTTCGATCCTCGGTATGGCGCTCGGCCCTTGAAGCGTGCTATGGAGCGTCAATTACTTGTTCCACTTGCCAAATGGCTGAATACTCATCCCCAAAAACAAAACGAGTCCTTAATCATTCAGCGAAACCATTCCTCCGAAATCTCGATTAAAATCCAGCAGACCCAACCAACTTCAGAGAGTTCTCCTAGCAAACCGTTGGCTCAGTCTAAGGAAAGATCGCTCAAGCAAATCCTCCGCGAAGTGGACCAACTGCGGTATCGAATCAACAAACTCAGCAACAGCAGTACGATTTTGGATTTGACGAATGAAGTGAATCAGTTAAACATCGATGTAAAAGATTCCTTCCGTCTAAACAATTTGCTGGCCAATCGACCCGTTACGGTACCGAGTATCGATCAAATTCGCAGGGCGAAAATCGGACGTCTCAAAGAAATTTTGGATGCACACCTCCGGCTCCAAAAACAATGTGCCGACTTAGACGAAAAAGTTTCCCTAGCGTATTACATGAAGGACGATTCTCCCATTGAAGAATGGCAAAGCCAAGTTCAGAAACTGAATCAGGATTGGTTTGATTTGCTCTATCGGTTGTACGAATTAAAGCAGACCAAATCCTTGGCAGTGAGCTTAGCGATTTTTAGCGACGATCCCGATTGGCTTGAGGAACTGGCCCGAGCCTATTTCGAGACGGCTCAAGGTCTGGGGATGCCCGTTTCTGGGTATCGCTATTTGCTCGTCTCTTCGCAGGGAGGCAAAACTTCGGAAGAGGAAGAGCCAGCTCCGCATCAACTGCGTTGGATTCCCAGCGAGAGACGTGATAAAGGCGATTTGGAATATCTTTTCTCCACCAAAAATTCCTCTCTCCAGATTCTGGCAATTCGTCAAAAATTGACCGACTTTGAAGAACCCTTTGTCGTTCCGGATTGTTTTGGTATTTGTTTGGGCATCCAAGATAAAATGGCCTACCTGCGATTCTCTCAAGAGGAGGGGATTCACCTTTGGCAGGATTCCAAAAATAAGCTCAAATCCAAGGCATTGATTCTTGCCAGTAACGGAAACCCCGAAGACTTTTTGCCACCGACCCATTTCCAGCTCGCGAGTAAACTAAGCGACAGTGCCTCCACTCGCCGAGTTTATCGCGCCGATCGTCAATTGATCCATGATACCTTCACCAATGAACAGTATCCTTGGAAACAGCCCCTATCAACCAACATAGAACTTCTGACCAATCAGGTTCAACAAACCACACTCGATCGAATCGCCTTGGAATGATGGTTTCTCGACTCATCCACAAGGGCAGTATTCATCGGTTGAAACAACAGTATTGAGAGGGGGTTGAAGGTGAAGGGCATAAGGCAGGGGCACCGTATCCGAAGATGTGCTTTTGCCCGTTGACGATCTGGCCTTCTTCGTGAGAGACATGCCTAATACTCAATCGGGGTTGAGTCTGATGACCTGATTAGGTGCGCTTGCCAGTGAGAGCCTCGGTCCCTCAGTTGGGGCGAAGTTGGGGAAGGGATCTACAGGGGTTGCGAAGAATATCGGGCCAAAGGATTAACGGGGGTTGCGAAGAATATCGGGCAGGACGATATTATCGGCAGAATCCTTGAGAGTCCCCTCGGTAGAAGGGGCCGCTGGTTTGCTAGTACGGGCTTTGGAATCGTCGCTTAAGGGAGCTTTCGACGTAGCTGGTTTTTCTCGACTTGGTTCGACCGGTTTCGGTCGCGATAATTGACTCATGACCGAGGGAATCAAGGCACCGTCTAAACAAATCTGGTAACGGAAATTCCCAATGGTGAGTTCATCGCCTGCTTGCAAAGCCCCTTCGAGAACCCTTTGACCATTGATGCGAACCCCATTTGTACTGCCTAGGTCGCGCACATACACATAATGATTCACCTTCGCGACCACACAATGTTTACGGGAGATTTTTCGAGAATTGAGTTGAATGTCACATTCAGGATGCCGCCCTAAGAGAAGAATCGCTTTATCCAGCGGAATACTTGGGCCTTCTCCGAGCGAGAGCAATTGAGCGGTCATAGGGGTGACCTCGATTTCAACAAGATTGATCGACAGATATTGATAATATATTGTAACCGGCCGTATGAAATTCCGCCGAAAATTCTCTGATAAATCCTAGAGAAACTCCCAGAGCTATCATTCCGACTCAGGATGTAACCAATATATGTTGGATTCGATTTTCCGAATTTCCCAATTGGCTGTCAAGTTATTTTGTCCTTTTTGAAGGAGAAATCAGTCTGAAGTCATCGTACTGAAGTCATCTCGTTGAGATCATCGCACATCCTTCGAGGAAAATTGAGTCTCAATCTTATCACAAATTTGCCATACCACTCGAAATCAAAGGGGCACCCTGTCTGAATCGGGTCACCCTGCCTACTTAGCGATGGGATGAATAGTCCGGTTCATCGGATTGAAATTGCTCTCGTGTTCTAAGGGTCACTCTGCTACACTAGACAGCAACGCGAAAGGTCGCTTGGTGAAGGAAAGAATCGAGGTTCACGGATGAGTTTGTTTCGGAATTTAGCTCGCAAGAAAAGTGATCCCCCCCTTGGGGTCTCTGTGAATGCCCCCTCGCTGCTGCGGATCGCCATCTTGGGGGGGGGGCCGATTGGTCTCGAAGCCGCACTGCAAGCAAAACAGGCAGGCTTTTCCGTGATTCTGTTTGAGAAAGGAGAACCTGGGGAAAATATCGGTCGCTGGGGACATGTGCGGATGTTCACACCTTTTGGAATGAACTCCACCCCCTTGGGTCGAGCCACCATCGCTAAGGAACACCCCAATCATCC
>CAZFDX010000328.1:0-4738 GCA_964518325.1 uncultured Alcaligenaceae bacterium
CCATGATTGCCGATTTTTAGGCACGAAACAGAAACGAGGAACGAATCTCGAATCAAAATAGACTGACGCGATTGAGAAAAGGAGTCAGAATCAATTCGAGCCGGTGAACTCATCATTTGTTGCCAACACAACAGACAAAGCGATCGCTGCGAAGGAAGATGTGCTTGCCTGCCAGAGCGGGGCTGGCATTGTAAGTGCCGCGTTCCCCCCAAGAATTGGTTTCGAGTAACTCGAATTTGGGTTTGGCCGCCACGACGTAGGTGGTTCCGTTCCGTGCGGGGTAGTAAATTTTTCCTTCGGCCAAGACGGGTGAGCCATAAACCTGATCGGCCCGAGGAATGCGTTCCTCGTAGACGATATTCCCCGTTTTCACATCGACACAGTAGGCCACACCGGTGTTATCGTGCATCCAATACAGGTATCCATCGTGATAGATCGGAGAGGAAACATTTCCCCCTTTCTTGATAGTCCACAAGCGATGAGTTTTCGTGACATCCCCACGACCGCCGAGTTTAATGGCCAAACCGCCGTTTGTTCTGCCGCCAATGATGTAGACAATTCCTTCGTTCACTACGGGGCTGGGAACCATGTAGGATTGAATCTCGCTGGTGCAACTCCATAGTTCTTTACCGGTTTTCGGGTCAATGCCCAAAATTTTTCCGAGGATCGGTACAACAAGTTCGGTGGAATCCCCTACCCGCGCGAGAACGGGGGTATTCCATGCTTCGCGAATGCCGTTGATGTGCCACACTTCCTTACCGGTTTTCTTATCCAGCGCGTAAAGACGTTCACTTTCGACACTGGCATTCACAATCAAATAATCGTCGAATAATAGAAGAGATGCTGCCGATCCCCAGCCGCTGAGTTTATCTCCCACATCGGCTTGCCAAAGTTTCTTGCCCGCATGATCGAATGCAAAAACCCCTGATTTTCCAAAAAAGGCGAACACATGAGTATCATCCGCAACGGGGCTGCTTGAAGCGTAACCGTGACCATCGCGGATATTTTCTTGCTCCGGAAGTTTCGGGGTCAAATCTTGTTTCCACAGAATCTTCCCGCTGGAACGATCGAGACAAACCACATGCAGTTTCAAATCTTCTTGTTTCCCGCGAGCTTGGTTCGGCACATTGTAGCCCGAATAACAGGTGACAAAAACCTTTTGCCCAATGACAATAGGGGTGGAACTCCCTGCGCCGGGGAGATCGGTTTTCCAGAGGATATTCTCGGTTGAACTCCATTTGCTGGGAAAGCCTTTCTCGGTACTGGTGGCAGTCCCATTGTTGCCGCGAAAGGTCCGCCAATCGGAAGTTGTGCCTTGTGCCAAGGCCAAGGGGTTGGTGTGGATAAATGCGTAAAACACCAAAACACGAAACGCCATTTTCATGATGCCTCTCCGGAGAGAAAGAGAGCGACTAGGGTATTATGTCAAAAAGGCGATTGTTTGAGTATCGAAAAGGAGGAATTATACGGAAGATTCTGTTGAGGCAATTTTGGCTGTATCTTTCCGCACGACCGACAAAAGTTGACTCTCGAAAGTATTGGCGTTACTGACCGTCATAGAAAAAAGCGAGGAAAGCGCATCACAACGTTCTTTGGGAACATCGGTCAGCACCATAAACGAATGCTCAAAATCTAGTCCTAACAGCCGTGCAAAACGGGAGTATTTGGCAACGTGCTGTTGGTAATCGCCGGATTTGGCTTCGGTCCAATAAATGGAATCCCCAATCCGTGCAAGAATGTCCAGCTCGAAATCATCGCCATTAGGCAGAATAATTTGTGGATTCACGAGATAATCAAACGCAAGTTGCCCCGTGATTTCTGAAGAGATTTGCGAATACACCCCTTTGATTTTTTGCAGAATGAATCGTTCTAGCCATTGACCACCGAAAAACCTTTGTGCCTTGGGCAGGGTGGTGGTTTTTGCTTTGATGATATAAATAGGAGATCGCAAATAGTGATACGACTCTAAAAAGGCCACCTCATGAAGCCGCGTGCAGAACTGACAAACGGAACTCATATCCTCTTGGGGTCTTCCCGCTAGATTCTCGGTGATTGGACTGCCGTTTTGCATGCCACGCTTAATTTTGCTTAACAGACTCGAAAGGGCATGGTATCTTTCTCCCAAAAACAGCGAAAGACTATCAATCACTTGATCCGAAGGGTCCTCTTGGGGGAGTGTTTTGATGCGAATTCCCTTGGAATTCAAAAACGCTTCCAAGAACGATACAGGGGCTGGCTCTGCATTGATGGGGATTGTGTTTGTCGCTGGGGTTGGGCTTGAATCCGTGTTGAAGGATATTGTGTTTGTCGCTAGGGTTGATCTTGAATCCGAGTGAGTTAGATTGTTGTTAACCGGATAAAACGAATTCGGAGATGGATTGGAAACAGGTGGGGGAATCAACAACGTATCCCCCCGCGATCGACTGGTTTGCTCCACGAGTTTTTCCAATGCGAGGGCGATTCTTTCAAGGAGCATTTCTGTTTTTGTAGGCTGATCCATGGGGACGATTCCATTTAATTTGGGGTGTTCTCATTGGAAAAGGTAGATGGATAAGGCGTAGGATAGTGAAAACCGTTGGGATTAATGATGATATTTTCAAATTCAAGGAAAATCTAATCTATAGATGATTATCCTATCTTCTATCCATCACAGAAAACCGTTATCCCATCGATCATCTCATCCTTCTGAGCCGTTATCCCTATAGGATTCTTGCTCATTCCCCCCAGTGTTCCTGACAGAATCGCTCAAAAATCTCCCAAAATTCTCCAAAAATCTCCAGAAAATGTCCCCAGAAAATCGACCGAGACTCGATTCTCGATCCTTAGCTGAATTATCGTCTCCAGTCGCCTCGCGAGGCGGATGAACGTCAGCAAGTTGCTGACCGGAAAATTTCGATCCTTGTCTGAATTATCGTTTCAGGTTTTTGGCGATCGTTGTGGTATTATGTCGAACCATCCCAATATAAGTTTCTCCGCCGCTACCGGGTTCCCCCAGTGCGTCGGAGTAAAGTCGATCTTCTGCCAAAATCACATCATGCTTGTAGGCCTTTTTCGTGGCTTTAATGACCGCTTGCAAACCTGCATCCGGAACCGACGTTTCTGCGAAAATACAGGGGATTTTCCGCTGACCAATCAGATCGGCCAAGGCCATCACATCACGAGAACCCGTATCGGTTGCGGTCGAGACCCCTTGTAGCCCATGCACTTCGATTCCGTAAGCCTGACCAAAATAGCCAAAGGCATCGTGTGCCGTGATGAGAACCCGTTTTTCCTTCGGGATCGATTGAATGATCTGCCGAACTTCCGAATCGAGCTTTCGCAATTCTTCGGCGTAAGTATCGTAATTGGCCTTGTAGAACTCGGTATGAGCAGGATCGATCTCAATCAGGGCATCGCGAACATTTTTCAAGGCCTCGGCCCACAACAGCACGTCGAACCAAATGTGCGGATCGTGTGTGCCGCCCGTGGCTTCATCGGCTAGACGCAGCCGGCTTAATCCTTCGCCAATGGCTTTGGTTCGGGTATAGCGGGAACGGGCTTCTAAAACGTCCCCCATTTTTCCTTCCAGATGTAAACCGTTGTACAAAATCAAATCCGCCTTTTCGAGCAACTGCATATCTTTGGGGGTGGCAATGAAACGATGCGGATCGATTCCCGGCCCCATTAAACAGGTCACTTCGGCCCGATCTTTGGCAATTTGTTCCACGGCATCGGCAATCATCCCTGTGGTGCAAACGACCCGTGCCTTCCGCCCTTCGAGGTTGGGGATTCCTCCATTTTGCAGAGTGCAACCCATCCCCAATAGTAACGTAAACCCCATCAGGGCAAGAGGATATAAATTTTGAATTTGGTGAAGGAATGTTGAATAGGTTCGGCTAATCATGTAATTAGTCTAGGCGAAGTATTCTCAAAAGCCAAGACGAATTTTTAGGATTTTAACGATTCCTTTTGCCTTTTGGTTCGGACACTCGATCTGGCGCTTACAAAATCCTTTGTCCGGTTTGGGGCGCCGGCGGCATTCCATTGCTAAACGTAATTCGGAAGCATCTCCCTCCAAGGGGATTGGATCGGGTCCCGAGTAACTATCCGAACTCTCAAGCGAACGAAAAAGTCCCGAGTGACTACATAAAGTTCCGAGTGACTACATAAAGTTCCCAGCGAACGAAAAAGTCCCGAGTGAATGGATAGAGATTCAAATGAATGTCTGAACCTTTGGGGTAGAAACAGAGTGTTCTCGAATCCCCGCCGGTTGGCCCCGAGGATTGAACCACCTTTAGGAGAGAGAGAAAGATGCGACGTGAAATCGGCTTTTCGCTGTGGGTTCTGCTAGGGGTATCTCTTCTGACATCGCGGGCAGAGGAGCAAACTTGGGGAGGCGATTATGGCCCCGTGCGGTCCGATATTTTTATCCCCGATACTAAACTCATTCGGGGAATTATCGTCCATGCGATGAATGCCCAATTCAAAACCGATGATCGTTGGGCCGACCTGTGCCGCGAACTCCATTTTGCTCATGTGGTGATGAGCATCGATCGTAAGGCCAACAACCGCCCCGATAAGCTAGCGCGGGCGCTAGAAGAAAGTCTCAAGGATTTTGCCGAGAAAAGTAAACACCCCGAATTGGTTCATGCTCCCTGTGTGGGAACGGGGCATTCTGCAGGGGGGATGGTCACTCAAGTGCTGATTCGCCATCCGGCCAAAACCTTGACGACCTGCGTGGATTGTAGTTGGGTATACG
>CAZFDX010000329.1:0-11083 GCA_964518325.1 uncultured Alcaligenaceae bacterium
TAGTTGGGCAGAGGACATTCTCTGGATCGAAGGGGAAAAGCCGACGAAAGCCGATGTGACGCGCTTCCCACAATGGTACGATATGGTCAAACGCGACCAACTTTCGGGGCGTGATTTTATCTCGCATTGGAACGAAAAAAAAGCTGGCACGGTGGAATATCAATTCACGGTAGCGAAAGCAGGCACCTATGAATTTTGGCTGCGGGCCAATCCGGTGCAAAGCAAGCTCAGTTATCAACTGAACGGCGGAGAATTCAAGGCCATCGAGTTTGAAAAAAATGTGATCGATAACACGAACATTGCAGCCGATGACAAGCCCGATCTTCGCTTTGTCGCGTGGATCAAAGTAGGCAAACTCGAACTGAAAAAAGGGAACCAGACCCTCGTTTTCAAAATGGAAAGCGCCAACCATCATCATGGGATCATTGATTGTTTTGTGCTTTCCGCTCAGCCGTTTACTCCAAAGGGGATTCTGAAACCGGGTGAAACAGCCCCTGTGGCAGAGGAGGATCGCGGTTGGATTCCGTTCAATCCTGCGAACGACCCGTTCAAAGCTAGCTCCATTGATTTAAGAGATTTGAACGAGAAAGTGGCGGGGATGTCAGGCCCGATCCGCACGAAAGGTTCCGAGTTTATTCGTGGGGATGGCGAACCCATCCGCTTTTGGGCCGTGAATGGTCCTGCCAGTCGATCCCGTGAGGACTTGGCTTACGAGGCTCGATTGCTCGCCAAGTATGGGGTGAATTTGGTTCGCATCCATCATGGCTATTACAACGAGCAAGGCGAACTGGACCCCGCTAAAATTCAAGAAGCGATTGAAGTGGTCGAGACCCTGAAGAATCACGGCATCTATAGCCATTTTTCGATTTACTTTCCCTTGTGGTTGAAACCGAATGCGAAAACCCCTTGGGCACAAGGGTACGATGGTAAGAAGCATCCTTTTGCCAGCCTGTTCTTTAACAAATCTTTTCAACAGGAATATCGCAATTGGTGGAAGGCCCTTTTGACCACCCCCCATGCGAAGACAGGAAAAAAATTGATCGATGAACCTGCCGTGATGGGTTTAGAAATCCTCAACGAAGATTCGTATCTTTTCTGGACCTTCAGTGATGATAACATTCCCGATGCCCAATTGAAGATATTGGAAGCCCAGTTTGGCGAATGGCTAAAACGCAAATATGGCTCGATCGATAAGGCCTTGACCACATGGGGGGGGGGGAAACTCAAGCGAGATCAACCTGCCGAGGGACGGATCGCTTTTCGCCCCTTGTGGAATATGGCCAATGAGCGGACCACGCGGGATAAGGATACCGTTGCATTTTTAATCGAAAGCCAACGCCGCTTCTACGACGAAACCAAATCCTTCTTGCGTGAATTAGGATTCAAAGGGGTCATCACGGCCTCGAATTGGACCACGGCCGATGCCCGAGTTTTTGGTCCCTTAGAGAAATACTCTTACACCGGTACGGATTTTGTGGATCGGCATGGGTACTTTAGCTGTTTTCACAAGGGAGAAAATGCCGAATGGTCGATCCGCAACGGACATACCTACCGCGATCGGAGTGCCTTCAAATTCGAGGCCGAAGAGTCAGGAAAGCCCCGTGTGTTCGCTCATCCGGTGATGGACCCCAGCTACAATAACTTGCCTTCGATGATCTCGGAAACCACCTTTACTCGCCCCAACCGGTATCGTTCGGAAGCTCCAATTTATTACGCTGCTTATGGGGCCTTGCAAGGGAGCGATGCGATTGTGCATTTTGCCTTTGATGGGGCGCGTTGGTCGGTGAAACCCGGTTACTTCATGCAACCTTGGACCCTGTGCTCGCCTGCCATGCTCGGGCAATTCCCTGCCACCGCTTTGCTGTACCGGAAGGGGCTGGTCCAAACGGGAGAAACCGTTGTGAATCTCAACCTGAAGCTCAATGATTTATTGAATCTTCAAGGGACCCCACTTCCGCAAGATGCCTTGTTGGATGAACTCCGTTTGAAAGATGTCAAAGGAACTTCTACCTTGAAACCGGGCGAACTGATCGATCCTTTGGTTCATTATGTTGGACGAACGAATGTGAATATCACCCAAGAGGGGGGGGCATCAACCCTCAGCGATCTCTCCAAATTCATCGATCGAAAAAAAATGATGGTGACCAGCAGCACGAATGAACTCAAGCTCGACTATGGGCAAGGGATTTTGCAAATCAATTCCCCCAAGGCTCAGGGGCTTTGCGGTGCCTTGAAGCTCGCAGGTCGTACGGAATTGCAAGATATCGAAGTTTCTTCCGCTCTCGAATTGGGTCATATTCTCGTCGTCAGTTTGGATGGGAAACCTTTGGCGCAGTCGGGGCAAATGCTTCTCCAAGTGATGACCGAGGAACGCCCCAGCCGATTCCAAACGGAGAAAGGTCCCAATGGCATCCAAAAAATTGTGAACATCGGAACCGATCCTTGGCTCTTCAAGCCGATCGAGGGAACCGTTCGCTTCAAACGGGCCGATGCCGCGCAACTGCGCATCACACCTTTGGATCATTACGGGTATCCTCTGGTGAAAGAGGCCTCGCTCGGGGCAGGGGAAATCAAGCTGAAACCGAGTGCGGTGTATTACCTCATTAGTCGCGATTAAGGTGGCAATTTTTTTCTTCGACCTCACAAGGAACTCTCTCAGCAAATCGTTTGGAGGAGAAGGTGTGAAAGCCCATTCAGATCAAACGTCGTTTGCTGCGGGGGATTTGGACCATTTGTTGAAAGAGTGATTCGATCGGCTCGGGGTAAGGTTCGTCGGTGTAGGTATGGGTAATCCCGAGAGCATTGAGTTTTTCATGAAGCCGATCGTTCCCTTTGCGATTCGGAGAATCGAGTTCACATCCGAAGTAAATCGTAGCCAGCCCCCATTGCGGAATCGCAAACAAGGCAGAATCTTGGCGACAGCTTTCACGATTTTTGTAGATACTTTGTAATTCGGGGCGCAGTTCCCAATAAAGGTGCTGGTCGATGGTAGAGTTCCACGCATAAACACCTTTGAATACGTTTGGGGAGCGAAATGCCATCCGCAGGGCAGCATGTCCCCCCGACCCCAGTCCCATCACAAAGAGATTCTGCTCGGTCGCAAGACAGCGTTTTTGAGCCTCGGGGAGAAGGTATTCCAAAACAAATTGGCTAGGGGTAATTGCCTCATGAAAATGGGGAACAGGACGATCGGTCCACCAACTCTCACCCGCTAACGGCACCACACAATTCAAACGAGCTTGCTGGCAGGCCCTTTCCCAAATGGGGTAAGCACTCGGCCAAGCCCGATCGAAATGGGGTAAATACAGCAATAAAGGCCTTTCGGGTTGAACAATCAACAGCTCGGCTGCTAATCCCGATAATTCAATCCGTTGCCAAGACATACCCTAGTACCTACCTGCTCCAAAGGTCGAAACTTCACACCACATGTTCCCCATTCGAGAGAATCCCCCCCCCCGTGATGCTCATTCATTCGCGAGAGTTAAAACCATCCCCCCGTGACGGGAATCACTTGTCCCGTGAGATATTCTGTTTCTTCACTCGCCAAGAACAGGACCACATGAGCAATATCGTTGGGGTGCCCAATTCGGCCGATGGGGATTTGTTTTTCATATTCGGCAACCATCTCGGGCTTAATATCGCCGATCATCGAGGTTTGAACAATTCCCGGAGCAATCGCATTGACGGTGATTTTTCGATGGGCTAATTCTTTGGCCAAGACCTTGGTGAGTGCAATGACCCCTGCTTTGGCGGCTGCGTAGTTCGCTTGCCCATGAAAAGGGAACAAGCCCGCGATGGAAGCAATGTTTACGATGCGCCCTTGATCGCGAAGAATATCTAAACTGGCTTTGCACACGCGGAAGACCCCATCGAGATTGGTATCTAACACAGCGTCCCAATCTTCTTCGGTCATTTTGCGCAAAGTCCGATCGCGAAGGATACCGGCATTATTCACGACAATATCAAGCCCACCGACTTGTTCTTTGATAAATGCCATTAGTTGGTTCACCTCGTCCGTGTGGCGGACATCGGCTGCGTAGGTATGGACCGTTGCCCCTAAAGCCGAGCATTTTTGCGCATGGGCAACAGCATCGGCTCGATTGCTCCCATTCGGATCATCCCAATAATGCAAAATGCAGGTAGCCCCCGCGCGGGCGAAGTGCTCGAGAATTGCAGCACCTATCCCCCTTGAGGAACCCGTCACCAAGGCCACTTTCCCTGAAAAATCGTATCGTATCATGGTCGTTCCTTTGTGAATGTTTGGGCAAAGTTGTTTTATCCTTTTGAGAGATGTTGTGATCCGTTTGGCACATTTTTCTGATTTACATCTCACCGCTACCCCTTTGGGTTTAACGATCCGTGATTATCTGAGTAAACGGCTCATTGGCTGGTTGAACCACCAAGGGCGTCGCCGCAAGAGTTTTGCCCAAGCCGAAACGATCCTCGGACAATTCATTGCGGAACTCAAGAACGAGCGTTTCGACCACGTCATTTTCACAGGGGATGCCACCACGTTGGGTTTGAAAAACGAATATCAAACATTGATGCAGACGTTTGGCAATTTCGAGGTTCTTCCCGAAGGTGTGGCAACCCCCGGCAATCACGATTACTACACTCGTCGATCGCGTCGGAGTGGGCTTTTCGAGACCACCTTTGCTAAATGGCTCCAAGGGATTCGAGTAGGCCCTTGGCCTTATCCGTTTGCCAAAAAGGTCGGAAATTATTGGCTGGTGATGGTGAATAGTGCCCAACCCAATTCGGTCCCTTGGGATTCTCGGGGACGGGTCGGGAAAAAGCAACGCGGTTTATTGATCGAGTTATTCAAACAACTTTCTGAAGAACCCAAAATCTTGGTGACCCATTATCCTTTATTGCTCGAAAGTGGAAAAAAAGAACATCGGTGGCGTCGTTGCCGCGATGCTCAACACTTAGCCGAGATTGCTCGCCAGCATGGGGTTCGCTTATGGGTGCATGGCCATCGGCATACCCCTTACTTTCTCCCTGCCGAGGCCGATCGACCTTTTCACCTGTGTTGTGCAGGGAGTGTGACACAAAGAACCCGTTGGAGTTATGCCATTTACGAGTTAGAGGGAAATCAACTGCGAATTCGGCGTCGCAAATGGAACGAGCAGTTAAGTCAATTTGAAGATAGTCCCGAAGCGATGATCGAAGTGCCTTTTAGGGATTGAAAGGAAACGAGCATAGGAATCTTAACCGTTCTTGCCTTGCACCGCAGTGAACAGGTCCGACATTTTGATTCCCAAAGCGAGACAAATCTTGTACAAGGTTTCGATAGAAGCGGAGTTTTTGCCGAGTTCAATCTGCGAGAGATAGCCGAGAGAAACCTTGGTCTTGTCGGACATCAGTTGAAGGGTCATCTTCAGGGCTTTTCGGCGTTCGCGAATCACGGCCCCAAGGGTTTCTCGCAGGGCATCTTCCGTCATCCGCAATAACCCCTTGCTCTCAAGGCAACGAACCACCAAGCTACGGAGTTGTTCGGGTTGGAAAGGCTTGGTGAGATAGTCGTAAGTACGGGCCCGCAAGCACGAGAGGGCACTTTCGACCGAGGGGAAAGCGGTCACAACAATCACGCTGGCATCGGGTTGGTGGTCGCGAATCCATTCAAACACTTGCTCGGTATTCAAGCCGGGAAGCATGTAATCCATAATGATCATCTGATACTGTTGACCTTTCAGCCAACCTTCCACCAAAGTGGGGTCGGAAAGGGTATCGATCATGAATTCATCGTTGCCAAGCAAAGTGCGAATAAAGGCACAAATGGCAGGATCATCGTCGAGAATGAGAAGACGAATTTCACCAGCGGCTTGAAAATCGGCCAAACCCGCATTCGGGGAAACTTTGGGTCGGCTTTGTTCGACAAGAGTCGGCGGATACGGGGTACGGACGGTCATGATGCATTCACTCCAGATGTTGTTGATTGGGTTGGGGAGACAAAAGTTCCCCGTGTGATAGCAAGGGGTAACACCAAGTGAACCGTGGTTCCTTGATGGGGTGCGGAATCGATTCGGACTCCGCCGCGATGGGCATAAAGTATTCGATAAACCACCGGTAGCCCCAGCCCCCGATGGCGGAATTTTGTGGTAAAGAACGGTTCGACAAATAATCGGCGGCGACTCTCTTCACCGATACCGGGTCCTTGATCCGAAATATGAATCAGGGCATGCTCACCGGCCGAGGCACTTCCGAGATAGTTTCGGGCTTCTTCCTCACTGAGGTTGATTTTTTCCATCGTCACCGAGACCGTTCCCCCAGTGGGGCTAGCTTCGGCAGCGTTATCCAGCAGATGGGAGAAGATCAGTCCCAAGGCACCATTTTCAATGGCCACGGGAGAAAATCCTTTGGGGATTTCAAAATCGAAGAGAACTTTCGGAAAGGCGGTCTCCAGTCGGGCTTTTTCTCGTGTTAAGATCGAGCCAATATCGCTGGGAACCGGACGAGTTGTTCCGGCCCGTCCCAGTTGGTGTAATTGTTGGCAGTATTTCACACCGGCTTGAGCAGCCTGAATCGATTCCGTCAGGTGCGCATAGGCAGGATGATTGGGCGGTAACGCACCTTGTGCCAGTTGTGCGAACCCCACCGTACCTAACAACACATTGTCAAAATCGTGGGCAATCCGCCCTGCCACGCGACCAGCATCATCCAATCTTTGGGCGTTCCGAATCGCTTCCACGTTACTGCCCAGCCAGCTAATCAAATAGGGAGAGCGAGCCAAGGCCTGCGCCAATAATTTGAAAAAGGCATGATCGGTTTCGGTCGGCTTGTTATTTTCCGGCACGATCCAAAAAAGGCCGGGCCGCTCCCCTGCAGGATGTAACGGATACCGAATTGCGCCTTGGTTGGAACCTTGTTCGACCTCAAGTCGGGCGGGGCCGTCTGCGGGCCAACGAATGCCGGCCCCACTGAATTGAAACACTGTGCAAATCTGTTCAAGCAGACTCGTCGCAGACGCAACGGAGCCTGTACCCGCCAAAATTTGGCAGATGAGGTTAAGTCGGTTCGTCGGAGTTACTGTGCCCAAAACCGTATCTCAATTCACTATTGCTGGTGCAATAATTCGGAAAAGTATAATTTTTCTTGCAATACCTCTACTTAGGTCAGACCTGAGATTCTGTCAAATCGTATCGTAGGGACAAAATCAAATGTATCGATTTTAAGTTGTTTATAACGGTTAAGAAAACTCTATGGATTAAGTAATTTAGGAAAATTATATGCTATTTTGCTGATTTGGACATTTGGAGAATTTTGATAGGGGCTTAATTTAACTCGATCTGGTCAATTTTTGACCACCCCTATCAACTTGACCAATCCCATCATCTTACTGAACATGAAGGAAGCGAATCGGGTTAGGGTTAAATTCCATTTTGTTCATCACCCAATTCGGCAGGACTGCCCCCTAAGAACAATCCCCTCAACCACATACGTCTCCAAGGAATGATGCATAAGGATCGGTGGTAAGCAAAAGGAACGGAAAGCGAAACGATCCAGAATCGATTGGGAGATTGGTATAGCTGAGAGCGGAAACGGGTAACAATGAGGAACAATCAATAAAGAACAAACAACAGGCAACAATGAGGGGCAATCAACAAAGGGCAAACGACAGGCAACAATCAACGATGTGGGGGGGAGATTATTCTTCTTCGGCGTACATTTCGGGGGTGAGATTGGCATTGCAGAAGACGGCATTGATGTCGTCGTGATCGTCAAGGGCTTCAATCAGTTTCACGACTTTCTTTCCGGTTTCCACATCGACATCAACCCAGGCTTTCGGGACTTGTGCTAGCTCCGCATTGGAGGGGGTGATTTTGGCCTTTTCGAGTGCTTGTTGGACTGCGGTGAAACTCGAAACATCGGTGGTGATCTCGTAGCCTTCGGGGGTGGTTTTCATATCTTCGGCGCCGGCTTCGAGGATGAGGTTCATCAGGGCATCTTCCGAGATTGCATTCGCAGGAACGTGAATGACCCCCTTTCGTTCAAACAGATAGGCCACACTTCCAGGCCCTGCCATGACCCCGCCGCCTTTCTCGAAAATTTTGCGCACTTCACCATTGGTCCGATTGCGATTGTCGGTCATCACATCGCAGATGATGGCGACATTTCCGGCCCCGAAGCCCTCGTAGGTGATTTCTTCCATCACTGCGCCATCGAGTTCGCCGGTACCTCGCTTGATGGCGCGTTCGATATTCTCGCGGGGCATCGAAACCGCGCGGGCTTTGTCAATGGCGTAACGGAGTTTCAGGTTCGTATCTGGGTCTCCCCCACCGGCTCGGGCCGCAATGATAATGTAACGGGATAATTTGCTGAACAGCTTACCACGTTTGGCATCGACTACACTTTTCTTTCTTGCGATGTTTGCCCAATGGGAATGGCCTGCCATAACTCACCTTTTCTAATTCACGGCGTTTTGCTTCGATTTTTTTCAATCTCGATAGGTTCATTTATTAGCAGATTTCGATCAAGTTTCCAAGTGTACTTCTCGGACATCTTCCTGCGAATCTCAAACCGAACGTCTTCTGATGAATCTCAAACACCGCCTCTCGCCACCAACATCAAACACCACCTCTACCACCTCTCGCCGTGAATCTCAAACACAATATCTTGCCACAATTCTGAAACCCCATCCATCATAATCAAGTAGATCATTCTAACTTCAGTGAACGAACGTGAGGGAATTCTAAAATCATGCTGCCATCGATTCCAAAAGCGATTTTGTTTTTAACATGGGTTTTGACACTCGGCGTTCCTTTTACGGGTCGGGCCGAGACGCTCCCTTTGGCTCCCTCTGCTCAGAAGAATGCTCAGCTCACACCATTTAGCCTGTTCGACTTGAAGGGAAAACATTTTGACTTGGGGCAAAACGATAGGCAACGCCCTCGGGTGTTTGTTTTTCTTTCTTATGAATGCCCCATCTCGAATAGTTATTCCCGAACTCTCAACGATCTGTACGAAGCGCATCAAGCCAAGGTCGATTTTTTCGGAGTGATCTACGATTCCACCATCACACGGCAAAAAGCGGCCCAGAGCTTTGCGGACTTTAAGCTGACCTTCCCGATTCTGTTCGATGGTTCGGGAATGTTAGTCAAAGCGTTGAAACCCACGCATGTTCCGCAGTCGTTTGTTTTGGATAGCCAGAATCAAATCGTTTATAGTGGGGCCATCGATAACACTTGGCAGGCATTAAGTCGGCGTCGTTTGGTCACGGATAAGCATTATTTGGCCGATGCCATTACGGCTACGTTGGAAGGGAAGCCGGCCCCCGTGGCGCAGACCCCCACGATTGGTTGCTTGATTGAAGCACTTCCCAAGCCGACTGAAAAAGCGAAATGGACCTACTCTCGCGATGTGGCCCCCATCATTTATTCCCGTTGTTTGAATTGTCATAGCGAAGGTCAAGTAGCCCCGTTCGAGTTGGCCACTTACGAGCAAGTGGCCAAAAGAGCCAAACAAATTGCCCGAGTGACACAAGATCGGCTCATGCCACCTTGGATGCCTGCTGCAGGACATGAAAAATTGGTCGGCGAGCGCTGGTTAACCGCAGAGGAACTTCGGATTCTGAAAGAATGGGCCGAGAATGGCCAACCGCAGGGAGATCAGGAAGATTTACCTGCCCCCCCCCCATTTGCTGTCGGGTGGCAACTCGGCAAACCCGATTTGATTGTGAAAATGACCACCCCATTCACGATCCCTGCCGATGGTCCCGACCTGCTTCAGAATTTTGTTATCCCCATCGATATTCCAGAAGATAAGCTCGTGGCTGCGGTGGAGTTCCATCCGGGCAATAAACGGGTCGCCCATCATGCCGTTTTGTTTTTAGACGAAACGGGAACCGCGCGCAAATTGGATCAGGCGACACCGGAACCGGGATACTCGAACTTTGCGGGGCCGGGCTTTTTTCCTTCGGGTGCCTTGGGGGGCTGGTCCGTCGGCAATACCCCCAGACCCTTACCCAACGGGATGGGGCGTTACCTCAAGAAAGGTTCGGACCTTGTTTTGCAGATGCACTATCACCCCACTGGAAAAAAGGAAACCGATCAATCCGAAATCGGCCTGTATTTCGTCAAAAAACCCGTGAAAGAGGTTCTGAAAGAATCGGCCAAATTGGTCGGCAGTATTTGGTTAGCCAACTACGAAATGGACATTCCCGCAGGCGAGAAAAACTACAAACGCTCCACTCAGTACACCCTTCCTAAAGAGGTCATTATGGTCGGAGTGGTTCCTCACATGCATTTGTTGGGTAAGGCCATCAAGGTGACGGCCACTCTTCCCGATCGCAGTACCAAAACGATCATCGATATTCCTCAGTGGAATTACAATTGGCAAGATGAGTATTATTTTGAAAAGCCCTTTAAGCTCCCTGCGGGGACGGTTCTCCATGTCGAGGGGGTTTTCGATAATTCTGCAGAAAATCCCTCGAATCCTAGTTCCCCACCGAAACGGGTCACTTGGGGAGAAGGAACCAAAGATGAAATGCTCTATTGTTTCTTCTTACTCTCGGCTGAGAAGACCGAAGATTTGATCCACGTCATTCTCGACAATCTCAAACACGACACGAAACAGCCCCGTAAGAAGCTCGAAAAGTAGCCTCTCCTTCGACGCACCTTGAATCAGGGAGGGAACATCGCCTTGATGTTCCCACTTTCCGGAAGAAGATCGAGAAGTCACCTTGGGTTGCATGTCAAGAAAGTATCTTAATTCCCTCAAAGTTACGTTTGTTCTCTTTGGGGAAAAGAATTTTGGGCGGGCATTTCGGAAAGGGAACGGGAAGGGGATTAGCACATTTCGATAAGGGAATGAGAAGGAGATAAGCACATTTCGATAAGGGAAGTGAAAGGGGAATTCAGGAAGAGAAATTATATTGGGTGACGTATGTGAAAATACTCATAGAAGTCGCATAGTTGTTGGTTCGAATCTTCTGTTGGATCGTGCGAGGGGCGATGGGTGATTGCGACGCGATTCTCATACCCAAGAAGACTATTGATGGCCGCCAGATGCTGCAAGGGTACCCAAATCTCAACTCGGTATTCGGCTCCTCCGGAACTCACACACTGCCTTCGTGCAAGTAGGG
>CAZFDX010000330.1:0-2590 GCA_964518325.1 uncultured Alcaligenaceae bacterium
CCCCAAAGGGGCGACCGAACGGCATCGGCAAAAAATTCTATTTGGCCCCTACGAAGGTCGAGAAGTGGTCTACGATCTGCCCAACAAACAAGGGGTTGCTGTGGCCCGTTTTTTTGTTGTGAAAAAGCGAGCCTATTTTCTCGCAGTGGCGGGGCCTAAACTCACTTTAGAACATCCCCATATTTCTCAATTCTTTGATTCGATTCAACTCACTAATGCCGATGATTTCGTTGTTCCTGCGGAAAAAATTGGCCCGACATATCAACGAGACAATGCCGAGAAAGCCCAGCCGAACTAAAGGGCAATCTGTTTTAGAAATGGAGGAGCGCAACACCGACGAAATCGAATATACTCCTCTGCTCGCCCTGTACCACAATGCCACATTTTTTTTCAATCATCGATCATCAACGATCAATAATCATCAATCGTCGATCATCAACAATCATCAACAATCATCGATCAACAATCAACAATCAACGATCAACGATCATCCATCTCGCATTGATGAGAGTTTTTTTCTGCAAGGCTTGTAGGAATTACCTATGATAATCTCAACTGATTCGAGGCAAAAATCATGCGACAGATTGCATTATTGATCGGGATGAGTGCCTTGGCTTGGGCCGCTCCCGTGCCGAAAGATGTCAAGGTTCCGGACTATTTTCCAATTCAAGAAGGTGGGCAGTGGACCTACGCTCAATCGTCCTTTACTAAAGCTGCCAAGGTGATTAGCAAAAACACCATGGTGATGACCTTGGATAAAGTGGAATCGGGCAAAGAGTCGACCCGTGTTGAAATAGGAAATGTGCTTGGTAAAGGGGCGAAACGGCTCGAAGAGTTTGAGGTGAAAGGTACGGATGTTATTTGCCGTAGTTCCAGCCTGATCCCGTATGATTTGGTGATTTATAAAAAAGGAGCCAAACCGGGCGATAAATGGGAAGGAAAAATTTCTTACAACAAGACCCGTGAAGGGAAGGCCGAATCGGTCGTGGAACCTTCGGAAGAAATCACAGTTCCCGCAGGGACGTACAAATGTGTGGTTGTTTCGCATAAAATCGAGGTGGAGCCGTTGGCCAAAGGAGCCGCCGCTCAAAAGACCCTCATCACCTTGAAGTTTTGGTTGGCTGATGGCGTGGGGATTGTCAAACGGGAACGTACCTTTTCTTCGACCCCCGCCAGTTTATCGACACTCATCTACGAACTTCAAGAATTCACCCCGAAGAAAAATAATAATTAAGCTACCTTACGGAATCGGCTTTTACCCAAGGGGGCATCTGTTTCGAGAAGAACGCATTGAGACCTGCCCGACATTCTTCCCCCAAGCGCGGGGCGGCACTGGCTTGAGCGGCCGCCGCAACCGATTCGGCTTGCTTCGAGTATTGCGCCAATAGTTGTTTGGTCACGGCCAAGGCGTGGGGGCCTCCCTTGGCAAAAGTTTCTGCAAGTTCTAAAGCGCGGTCCATCAATTTTTCGGCCGGCACTGTTTCATTGATTAAACCATGACCGAGAGCCTGATTCGCATCAACCAGTTCCCCCGTTAGCAGCAAGTAGCGGGCAAAGCGTTCCCCCACATGACGAAGCAAATGGGGAAGCACTATGGCTGCGACCAACCCCAACCGCACTTCGGGATAGCCCATCTTCGCTTCTGGGACTGAAAGGGCACAATCGCAAATCGTCATTAGACCGGCCCCGCCTGCCACCGCATGACCATTCACCGCAGCGATCGTGGGCTTGGGTAAGCGATAAATCAAGTCGAACAGGGTGGAAAGTGCCAAGGCATCGTTCCAGATAATCTCGGAATTCGCATCGAGCGTGGAGCGTAACTCTTCTAAATCCATGCCCGCACAAAAGGCCGTGCCGTTTCCCGTCAGAATGACGGCCCGTGCCTGATCGTCAACCTGAGCCTTTTGGAACGCCCTTGTGAGTGCCTGAATCAACTCGCGACAGAGGGCATTTCGTTTCTCAGGACGGTTAAGGGTAATGATCGCCGCCGATCCCTGATGTCGATAAAGCACAAGTTCGTTCATGTTCTTTCTCGAAGAGGTTAAACTGATACTTTATGATATCCCTTGGCGATGAAACTCTTTCTCAAAGAAACACAGATACAAAATCGGGGAAAAGAGCAGGGATTCGGCACGGAGAGGGAAGGAGTGCTGCACGGTGTGAGCTGGGCTGCAACAGAACAAAGGAGCATACACCGAAGGAGACTAGGACCTTATCGATTGGAAGGTTGATCGATTGGAGGGCTTATTGATTGGAGGCGTTATCGATTTTCAGAATCCTGAGACTCATTCAAATCATCGGAAAAATAGGGTCCTCATCTAAATCGCATCAATCCCAATGCCCTCAATCGGTGATTCGGAGGGGTTACTTGGAACCTTCTTTCTTAGGTTCTTCGCCCGGAGGAGAAACCGCTTTGATGAGTTGAGCTTTGTCGGCGTTGTAGATTCTCAAAATCCCCTCTTCACCGCCGGAGATGACCAGTGTCCCATCGGAGCTGACGTCAACCGCATACATAAAGTCGGTGCCGCCGGTGAAGCTGCGGACATTGCCCCCACCATCGGCATTAAACATTCCTACGTTTTTATCACCC
>CAZFDX010000331.1:0-1734 GCA_964518325.1 uncultured Alcaligenaceae bacterium
TTGGGTGTGGTCCCTAAAAGTCCAAAATGGTCAATAATTAAAGCGCCAATCAGTTGCCCTGCAATGATTAGAACCAAGGTGATTGTGACCTGTAAGCGGGCTGCCGCGATGATGGATGTACCAACATAAATAACGCCCAGCATTCCCCCTAACCACATCCACCAAGGGCCTTCCAATAAGCGTGTTTTTTCGGGGAGTTCTTCTTGCCGAAATAGGCAAATCAGAATCGTGCTCAAAGTTCCCACCGTGAAAGAAATCAATACCGCATAGAAGGGTTTCCCGATCTGCATGCCTAATTTCCGATTGACTGCGGTTTGGGCCGAGACCACTATCCCCGAAATTAACACGATGAAACACAAGGTCACCACATTCATGGAAGGTTCCTGAGGGCGTCTATCTCATGCCATGAACCCCTCTTAGAGAGACAACACAAGGTTACCCCATTCATGGAAGGTTCCTGAAGCAAAGAAGATCATTATTGTATAACAGTTGGTTTTCCTCTAACATATAAAGTATTGTGACCTATTGAGGAGTTACAGCAAGGAGGGAATTCTCGCGGCTGGGCACATATCTTGAACAAACCACTGGAGTGATCCAGCATAATCATTTGAAGTCGAGACAACCATGACAGCGCCGCGTTTCGTGATCGGGATTGACTTGGGAACAACCAACTGCGCGTTGGCCTATGTCGATACGGGTAAAGATACCCCAACTTGCCAGAGCTTTGTCATTCCGCAAGTGGTCAAACCGGGATTGGTAGAAGAAAGGCCGTTGTTGCCTTCGTTTTTGTATTTGCCGAATCCCAACGAACAACCTGCGGGGGCTATGAATCTCCCTTGGAGCGAAGGGCGAGATTATGCCGTCGGGGAGTTTGCACGCGATTTTGGTTCCCAAGTTCCCACGCGGTTAGTGGCCAGTGCGAAATCGTGGTTGTGTCATGCCGGTGTCGATCGGCGAGCTGCCATCCTCCCGTTCCGAGCTGATGAGCATGGTCGAAAAATCTCTCCGCTGGAAGCCAGCACCTGTTACCTCAAACACTTGGCCGAGGCTTGGAATTTCGCAATGGCCAAGGATGTGCCGGCCCATCGGTTGGAGCTGCAAGATATTATTCTGACCGTGCCGGCCTCTTTCGATGCTGTGGCCAGAGAGTTAACCGTTGAAGCGGCACGGGCAGCGGGCTTCGAGAATCTGACCCTGTTGGAAGAACCGCAGGCCGCCTTTTATGCGTGGTTGAACAGCCAAGGGGATCATTGGCGAAATGAAGTTCGTGTGGGGGATTTGTTTTTGGTCGCGGATGTGGGGGGGGGACCACCGACTTTACCCTCATTGAAGTCTCTTCCGATGCGGGGAATTTGAACCTCACCCGAATTGCCGTCGGCGATCATTTATTGCTTGGTGGCGACAATATGGACTTGGCCTTGGCGCATGTGGCCGCCCAATCGTTTGCCGCCAAAGGGGCCAAACTCGATTCCGTTCAATTACAGCAATTGGCTCATAGTACCCGTCAAGCCAAAGAGATTTTGTTGGCCGATCCCACAAAAAGTAGTGCCCCCATTACCGTTCTGGGTCGTGGCAGTCGGGTTATTGGTGGGACTCTCAAAGGGGAATTAACCCGTGCCGAGGTCGATAGCGCTTTGATCGATGGTTTCTTCCCAATGGTTCCGCGTGATTCTCAACCCGCAAGGGGGCGTCCCACCGGTTTACAAGAGTTGGGGCTTCCGTATGTGGCCGACC
>CAZFDX010000332.1:0-6782 GCA_964518325.1 uncultured Alcaligenaceae bacterium
TTCGTCGAGCAAACGGGCATCCATTCTTTCACGAGTCCGTTAACGGGTTGCACGATCGATTGGACGTCGGGGATTGAATTCACCATGCCGAACGGAAAAAAGTTTGTCACGGTTCAAGAGATTCGAGAACAAAGGGACGAAGCGCTCCGCGAAGCCCGAAAGCAAGCACAACGAGCCGAACTAGCCGAATTGCAGGCCAAGCAAGCTGCATTACAAGCCGAGCAAGAAAGGCAACAAGCATTGGCCGAGAAACAACGTGCCGATGAACTGCAACGCCAACTCGATGAACTTCGTCGCAAAATGGAACCGTGACCTATCTTCGCAAAATCGATTAGCCTAATTCGCGATTTTGTG
Source organism: uncultured Alcaligenaceae bacterium (assembly GCA_964518325.1). Classification (GTDB taxonomy): domain Bacteria; phylum Planctomycetota; class Planctomycetia; order Gemmatales; family Gemmataceae; genus SKW135. The sequence continues at coordinate 355 of CAZFDX010000332.1, forward strand.
GGTGGTTATTGGGGTGAAATGCTACCAATGAAGTTCTAAACCAAGGGCTAAACCTTGCCCCCAGAAAAATGAGTTCACAAAAAGCGGGGCGGGCTTATCCGAAAGGGCACCGGTTCCAAAATTGTTATCGGTTGGCACTCGTCCCCCTGCTATACGCCGATCGATCTGGTATCCCGGTCGAACCACGCGACTGATGTACCAGAAGTTATAGCCTGCGGTTAAGCGTGCCCAACTCGTGACATCGAAACCGATATTCACACTGGCCTCGGGAGAGACCGCGAATCGATCTCGTTCATACTCACCGATATTGGTTGTTTGTGCCAAAATCCCCCCTGTGGTCACCTGAGGCCCCCCCGCGGGCGGGATCAACTCGGTATGACCATGAATTCGCAATTGCTGATTCGTCCAGCCGAGAGCAACCGTCCCCCGTAATGCGATCGACCAACGCCCTTCGATATAAGACCAACCTAAGCCCAATTGTCCCCCGTAAAAGGTCGATTGCGCATCGAACTCATCCAGAATATCGATTCGAGAACCGCTAGGGATTGCCGCTCCTCGATAGCGTAAAAAACCAGTCTTAAGCTCTCTTTGTTGGGTGGCGATCGTTAAACTTTCTTCGAGACGTAAGGAACGAAAGCCCGCAATCGCCGTAAAATTCATCCCATCGAACTCGGCAACCGTGCTGACCAAATTCACTTCCCCACCGTAGAACTGCGTGCTGGCATTCAAATCGAATCGGCCGGCAATCTCCCCCGGCACCGAGACGGGATAGGCTCTTTCCCCCAGACCTTCTAAACGAACGGGTCGATAATACCCCGGCGAGCCATTGTTATCCGATGCCACACCGAAGTAAAAGTTATTTCGCCCCACAAGGAAGAACGAACCTTCCAGACCAAAAATATGACGTTCGTCCAAATAACCGCCGAGACGAATTCGCGAACCATAAAACGTCCCCGTTTTCAGGTCCAATTCTCCCAAAGCGGGCACGGTCCCTCGAACGCCCACTGCCCCGCGAGGAGTCCCTGCCTCACCGATGGTTAACAAGGGAGTCGAGACCGGTCGGCGTGGCAACCAAAAGAATAAGGCCTCGCTATGAACCCAGAAGCAATGCGAACCCGGAGGCCCAAAAGTCCCCGCGAAGAACGACCCGTTCCCCCCCTCGGTCGCAGTTGTGGGAAGCGGCTGAGTCCCTCCCAAATTCGGGAGCGGTTGGGTTATATCGTAGGCAGGGGGGGTTCCCGTCCCACTGCTACTAGGAATCTTCGAGAAATCGATCATCGGGGCCTGTTGCCCCGAACCTGCTGGATTTGGGGCCGATGGATTCGGAGCCGGTGATGACCCCATAGGCGGATTGGGTAACACGGGCGGAGAGGGAGGATTAGGCACACTCGGCGGATTGCTCAGCGGATTACTCGGCGGAGCTTGTACACTTCCCAAAATCAAGTTGGTTGAGCTGGACTTTGGCTCATCGAATTGAATCGCGGGAACCGCAGGAGCCGACGGAATCGGCGGCGCCGGAGGAATCGGCGGAGCGACCGGAACAAGCGATTTCGGCGCCGCTTCGATTACCGGTACCGGAGGAAGCGAAGGGGGCACGTCAATCGGCGGGCGCTGAGGCGGACCATTCGGTATTGTGGGTGCCACAGGAGGCGGCGGGATACTTGGAATATCGGGTGGGAGAACGATCTCCTGCGCGGAGAGTCCACCCGTCACACTGATCGTCAACAACCCCGAAGCAAACCATTTACGCATGGTTCATCCCCACAAAGACCCGATGGCCTTTTTATCCAAAGAATCGATACATCCTTCCTAATCCATCGACATCGGATATTCGGAACTTGAATGGGAGCTTTCTCATAATCCGGTCCTTGGCATAAATGAGAAACTTCAGAATGCACAAAAATTAAACATAACCAGCACAACAGAAAGGCACCAATAAATTCTTAATCTTATTCATGCGACTCAGGTATCAAAATTCTGTTGATATATCGGAGTTGTTGTTGAACCTTTCAGCACAATCAACTATCCTAAGGATTAATATGTTTTCACTCTTGATTTGGACCAAGGATGTCGCGACCTTCACATGACGAACAACTCTTCCCAGATATTATCGGGTCGAGTTCCGCAATGTTGGAGGTCTACCGCCTCACCCGATTGGCCGCTCCCACGAATGCCAGTGTGCTACTGATTGGGGAAACCGGAACTGGGAAAGAAGTGATTGCTCGGGCCATTCACAAGCGTTCGACCCGCTCGACGGGGCCATACATACGGGTTAACTGTGGGGCCTTGCATGAAAACCTCCTCGAAAGTGAATTGTTTGGCCATGTGAAAGGGGCCTTTACGGGAGCCATCGAAAACAAAGCCGGGCGCTTTGAATCGGCTCATGGTGGAACGATTTTTCTCGATGAAATTTCGAGCATGTCCCCCAAGCTACAGGTCAAACTTCTACGGGTCTTGCAAGAACGAGAATTTGAACGGGTCGGCGATACCAAAACCATTCGGGTTGATGTGCGCGTGATCGCTGCGACGAACGAATCTTTAGAGGAAGAGATCGAGGCGGGACGTTTCCGAGAAGATTTGTATTACCGTTTGAACGTTATTCCGATTCCGTTACCCCCCCTTCGGCATCGGCGTGAGGATATTCCCCTTTTGGCGAATTTCTTCCTGAAACGCTATTGCGAATTAAATCGGCGTGAAATTCCCCCCTTGGGGCCAGAAGTAATCGAAGCCATGATGCGCTACGATTGGCCCGGAAATGTGCGGGAACTTGAACATGCCATCGAACGCCTTGTGGTTTTGTCCGATGGCAAAACCCCGCCCAGTGACCTGCTCCGATTCGGCAAACCCAAATACAGTTTACGCAACCTGAAAGGGAATAAAAATGCCTCGGATGTTCCGAGTTTGATTCGTCAACTGGTGCGGGTCGCAACGCAAACCAATCCACCGGACGATCAAAAATTGTATAAATGGGTTGTTGATGGCTTGGAACGAGAATTGATCCAAGAAGTGATGCTGCAATGCAACGAGGTCAAAATCACGGCCGCCGATCGCTTGGGGATTAATCGCAACACCCTTCATAAGAAGTTGGAAAAGTACAATTTGTTGGACGAGAAACTCGATGAACCTTCCGAAAACGAGGAAGAATAATGTGGTCGGAATGAACTGCTGCGATTGACTGAGTTGTACTCGGGCAATCCCTCCGAAAACGAAAAAACGTCATGCGGTCGGAATGCTGCTGGAAGGACCATTTTCAACAAAGCGAGGAACCCAGCCCATCATCAAACGATTATCGAATTGTGCCCCGCGACTCGGCTTCGATGTGGTCGAGAAGCGCTAGGGCAAGCCCAATCATCAAACGATTATCGAATTGTGTAGCCCCCATCAACAACGAGAACATGCCCCGTGACGTAAGAACCGGCTTCGCTCGCCAAGAACAAAGCAGGGCCAACGAGTTCACTGGGGTCCCCCCAACGATTCAGAGCCGTCATGGCAGCGAATTCCTGTTTCTCACGGTCCGAGAGGATACTCATTGGCATATCGGTGAGAAAAGGGCCCGGCGCAATACAATTGACGGTCACGCCAAATTCCCCCAGATCGAGCGCCGAAGCCCGAGCAAGGCCAATCAGGGCCGACTTAGTGGCAGAATAGGCATTTCGTTTTTCCTTCGAGACCAGCCCCATAATGGAGGAAATGTGAATGATTCGGCCCCATTTTCGAGCTTTCATTTGGGGAACCAGTGCCCTCGTCAACGCCATGCACGACGACAGATTCACTTCGAGAATTTTGTCCCAAACCTCATCGTTGATGGTATCAATCGCTTGGGGGTTATTCATCCCTGCATTGTTAATGAGAATATCGACTTGCCCCATTGTGGCTAAGGCCGTCTCGGCCAATTTCTGAACTTGGCTCCGATCGTTCACATCGACAGGGGTCCATTCGACCCGTCGGCCTGTTTGCTGCGCGATCGATTGGGCAGCGGCCTTGAGTTCTTCGACATTGCGTGAGGCCAAGAATAAATCGGCCCCCGCTTGGGCGAAACCCAATGCCATCGCTTTGCCTAAACCTTTGTTGCCGCCCGTAATCAGAGCGACCTTTCCCGTCAGATTGAATAATTGCGTTGCCGGTGTGGCCATTGTGAATGCTCCTTGAGAGAGAGGGGCATTTTACACATCACAGAGCTTCATGGCTTCTTGAAGTCCTTTTTTTACCTCGCGGGTGGGAATATATTCATGACCGACAAACCCCGTGTATTTGAGCTTCAGCAACTCCCGCATGATCGTGGGATAATTCAGTTCTTGTCGTTCATCGAGTTCCGCACGATCGGGAACCCCTGCGGTGTGGATGTGCCCCAGAATGTCGGCACATTCGCGTAATCGTCTGAGTATGTCCCCGTGCATAATCTGCACATGATAAACATCGAACAATAATTTCAAGGCCGGTGAATCGACGGAACGAATAATCGAGCAGACAAAATCCAAATCATCCCCCTGATAGCCCGGATGCCCCTTCATCGGGTGGCTACCATCTCGGGTATTCAAATGTTCCAAACACAGGGTCACTTTTTTCTTCTCGGCGTAACCGACGATCTTTTTCAATCCCCGTACACAATTCGTCAAAGCCACATCACGAGGGATTTCACCGCTGGTAGGATCGTTGTAATCGTGCCACTTCATCCCCACAAAGGCAATGACTCGTTGACAACCAAACTCGGCGGCCTCATCAATCGCTTTTTGGGTCTGGGCAATTAACGCTTCCTGATGTTTCAGATTGTTGAAGCCTGCCCGAAAACTCCCAGCAAACCCGTTGGAGGAAATCGCGCAGGTTAGGCCATATTTTTTGAGCGTCGGAAATTCCTTGGAAGAAACTAATTCGATCGACGTGCAACCTTGAGCCGCAGCAAATTCACACAACTGATCCAATGTGAGTTGGAATTCGCCCGAAGTGTAGCACCACGCACATAAGGATTGCTTGACCTGTTTTTTCGTGATCGATTTCTCGGCTTGAGCGGTAGGAATCGTGGATTGTGCCAACGCCATCGCAGTGCCTGCCAACAAGAGATTTCTTCGATTCGGTAACATGGAGAGTTTTCCTGAAAAGGGAAGGTGACGTTGTTATAGAACTTTCTGAAATGGGAAACGAATTAGGTCGGTGATTTCATACCCCGACCACTCAACCAGAAACATCGCTTAAAAACGAATCACGCGGATGATTTGACTACAGGGCCACTCAATCAACCGAAAAGGTCCCTTAAAAACAAATCACGCGTAGGATTTAACCTCCCCCCCCCTTCAACCTTGAAATCCGCGAGGGAATCCCAACATTTTTATTTTTTGAAGAGACGATCGGGATCGAAATCCGCATCGGTGAAACGGGTCAATTTGAGCCGATCGAAATGATAATACTCGACCTCACGACCTAAATGATCTTGGGCCACAATCACCACCGGAAGGCCGAAACTCGGGGAATCGGGCTGGCAATCGAAGAAGGTTTGTCGTCGCCCCCCTTTTGGTAACAAAGGTTCCCACTTCGGAGGAATGTATTCATCGACTCCCTCAAGCAGAGCCGAACATTCCGGACGTTTCACTTTGCCCAAATAGCGAACCCGTTCTCGGTTCCCCTTCGGGTCTCGTTCGATTTCTTGAAGGACTCGACCGAGTTGGTCGATCGATTTCATCATGCCCCCTTCGCGAAGATCGTACCGGCTTTTGCTTTTAATGTTGGAATCATCAAAAGCAAAGTCGAAGCGTTTTTTGGCAGGCATGAGAACAAAGCCGTCTCCTTTGGCCGTCAGAATATGGGCACGATCGCTAAACAATCCCTTGGCGTAAACCAATTCTCGACCGTTCGCTTCTTGGCCGATCCATTTGAAATGGACCGCCAAAGGGGCTTTCCGGAAACGAAACTGAATCAGCTCTTCGGGCTGTTTGCTGTCGTTAATCACTTCCCGCCGTTTGAGCAGGCACTCGAAGCCGTCTATTTTCTTCAGGCTCTCTTGGGATTGTTTCACCAAGCGTTTGAAAGCGGAATGGGGATTTTCGGACTCAACATGGGCGACCGTCTGAGCATGTAACTGGTTGTTTGTCTGAGGATGCGACTGATTCCCCAGCGGGTTGGTGCTGATCGCAACGGAGGTCGGGGGTTCGGTGGTGTTCTTCGTCGGCATCGGTTCCGAAGGCTTAAAAGGATCGGGCTGCGACGCCAAACTAGGGCGCGGTGGTTCATCAATATCCAGTTCAGGGGGGGGGGGAATAAATGCCGAGGGTTCATCGAGTTCGGCCAACCGCGTGGCAGGGATTTGCCCCGGAATTGCTAATTTATTCGGAATCCCCTGAGAGGTTCCTCGAATAACGGAAGGCGAATCGTTCGAGATTTTTTTGGTCCATTGGCAGCCACATAAACCAACCACCAACAGCAACCAAAAGTTGGCA